>SHVT01000006.1 GCA_009694125.1 Rhodospirillaceae bacterium
TTTTGATGACCTCTAGATTGTGCTCAATGACGACCAGGGTATTGCCCTGATCGGCAAGGTGGTGGAGGACTTCGAGCAGCTTGCGGACGTCGTCGAAATGCAGGCCGGTGGTCGGCTCGTCCAGGATGTAGAGGGTGTTGCCGGTCGCCCGCCGCGCCAGCTCCTTGGCCAGCTTCACCCGCTGCGCCTCGCCTCCGGACAAGGTGGTGGCCGGCTGACCGACATGGACATAACCGAGCCCGACCTTTTGCAGGGTTTCCAGCTTTTCCCGGATCGACGGCACCGCCTTGAAGAAATCCGCGCCTTCATCCACCGTCATATCAAGAACGTCAGCGATCGATTTGTTTTTGAATGAAATTTCTAGGGTTTCTCGATTATACCGTTTGCCTTTGCAGGAATCGCACTGGACGTAGACGTCGGGGAGAAAGTGCATTTCGATCTTGATAACGCCGTCGCCCTGGCACGATTCACATCGCCCGCCCTTGACGTTGAACGAGAACCGGCCGGGTTTGTAGCCGCGCGCCCGGGCCTCGGGTAGGCCGCAGAACCAATCTCGAATGGGCGAAAAAGCGCCGGTATAGGTGGCGGGGTTGGAACGCGGCGTCCGCCCGATCGGCGATTGGTCGATGTCGACGATCTTGTCGAGGAATTCGGCACCGTCGATGCGGTCATGTTCGCCAGCATGCGCGCGTGTGCCCATCAGCCGCCGCGCCAATGCCTTGTATAACGTCTGCACGACCAACGTCGATTTGCCACCCCCGGAAACGCCAGTGACGCAAGTGAAGGTGCCGAGCGGTAGCTCCACCGTCACGTTCTGCAAATTGTTGGCGCGGGCCCCGACGATCCGCAGGCGCTGGCCGCGCTTGCCGGAGCGCCGGAGTTGGGGGACGGCGATTTCCTTCTTTCCCGTCAGATATTGCGCGGTGAGGCTGTCCGGATGCTCCAGAACCTCGGCCGGCTTGCCGGCGGCGATGACCTGCCCGCCGTGAACGCCGGCGCGCGGACCCATATCGATCAGATAATCGGCGGCGCGGATCGCCTCTTCGTCATGTTCGACGACGATGACGGTGTTGCCGAGATCGCGCAGCCGCCGCAGCGTTTCCAGCAGCCTCTCGTTGTCGCGCTGGTGCAACCCGATCGATGGTTCGTCGAGAACATAGAGCACGCCGGTCAGGCCGGAGCCGATCTGCGACGCCAGGCGAATGCGCTGACTTTCGCCACCCGACAGAGTTCCCGAATTCCGCGCCAGGGTCAGATAGTCGAGCCCGACATTGACCAGGAAGCCGAGGCGCTCGGTGATCTCTTTCAACACGCGCGCGGCGATTTCGCGCTGCTTCTGCGTCAGGGTGGCGGGCAGGGCGTCAAACCATTCGGCGGCGGCGGCGATCGACATTTCCGCGACTTGGCCGAGATGGATACCGCCGATCTTGACGGCCAGCGCCTCCGGCTTCAACCGATAGCCGTTGCAGGCTTCGCACGGCCGCGCGGTCTGGAATCGGCTCAATTCTTCGCGGTGCCAAGCGCTGTCGGTCTCGCGCCAGCGGCGCTCCATGTTGCGGATGACGCCCTCGAACGGCTTGGCGGTGCTGTATTCGCGGCGTCCGTCGGCGAAACGCATGGTGACGATGTCTTCGCCAGATCCGAACAGGATGGCCTGGCGGACCCTTTCATGCAGGTCCTGGAACGGGGTCGAGGTGGAGACTTTGTAGTGCCGGGCGAGGCTGTCCAGGGTCTGCGAATAATATTGCGAGCTGGAGTTGGCCCAAGGAGCGATGGCCCCTTCATACAGCGACAGGCGCGGATCGGGCACGACCAATTCGGGATCGAAATACATCTTCACGCCCAGACCATCGCAGGCCGGGCAGGCGCCATGCGGATTGTTGAAGGAAAACAGGCGCGGCTCGATTTCGTCGATGCTGAAGCCGGAGACCGGGCAGGCAAAACGCGCGGAGAAGGTCGCGCGCTCGCCGGTGGTGGCGTTCTCGGCGTACAGCAGACCTTCGGACAGGCCGATCGCGGTTTCGACGCTGTCGGCCAGCCGGTTGCCGAGATCGGGCTTCACCACGATGCGGTCGATCACGACGTCGATGTCGTGTTTGAGCTTTTTGTTGAGCGCGGGCGCGGCGTCGATTTCGTACAGCTTCCCATCCACCTTCACGCGCTGGAAGCCACGTTTCTGGAAATCGGCGAGCTCCTTGCGGTATTCGCCCTTGCGGCCGCGAACCACCGGGGCCAGCAGCAGCAGTTTCGTGCCCTCGGGCATCGACATGATGCGGTCCACCATCTGCGAAACGGTCTGGCTTTCGATGGGCAGGCCGGTGGCCGGCGAATAGGGAATACCGATCCGGGCGAAGAGGAGGCGCAAATAGTCATGGATTTCGGTAACGGTACCAACCGTGGAACGCGGATTGCGCGAGGTTGTTCTTTGCTCGATGGAAATAGCCGGCGACAGGCCCTCGATCGAATCGACGTCGGGTTTCTGCATCAATTCGAGGAATTGGCGGGCATAAGCCGAGAGGCTTTCGACGTAGCGCCGCTGGCCCTCGGCATAGATCGTGTCGAAGGCGAGCGAGGACTTGCCGGAGCCCGACAACCCGGTGATGACGACCAAGCTGTCGCGCGGCATTTCGACGTCGATATTCTTCAAATTGTGCTCGCGGGCGCCGCGAACGATGATGCGCGAAGTCATCTATTTCCCGCCATGTCTCGGCCGGCAACCGAACCGGCGGCGATGTTGTACCAGATCGATCGCCTCAAGTGGGTGAGCCGAGCCGGATGCGGGCATCGCCCAAGGCCTCCGCCGACGCTGGACGCGACCGCAATTGCGTGTAGACTCCGCGCCTTCCCCGCTTCAGCACAAGGACGAACATCATGGCCGGCAGCGTGAACAAGGTCATCCTCGTCGGCAATCTCGGCAAGGATCCCGAGAGCCGCAGCTTTCCCAATGGCGGCAAGGTCGTCAATTTCACCATGGCGACCAGCGAGAATTGGAAGGACAAGGCCAGCGGCGAGCGCAAGGAACGCACGGAATGGCACCGAGTCGCCATTTTCAACGAGCGCCTGGCCGAGGTTGCGGAGAAGTATTTGCGTAAAGGCTCCAAGGTCTATGTCGAGGGCCAGATCGAAACACGCAAATGGACGGACAAGGATGGGCAGGAACGGTATACGACCGAAGTCGTTCTGCGGCCGTTTCGCGGCGAATTGACCATGCTCGACGGACGCGGCGGCGATTCGGGGCCGGCGGGCGGCGGCGATGCTCCCCCCGACACGACTTACGGCGGCGGTGGCGGTGGCGGCGCTCAATCGGGCGGGCGCGCGAAGGTCGGCGATCTCGACGACGAAATTCCGTTCTAAACCCGATTGGCGCCGGGCACGCCACGCGCTTACGACGGCTCGCCGCGACACCGGCGCGGGAACCGCTCGGCTTCACCTCCGCGCAGGCCACAACGGCAGCCACAGGACACATGTCAACACATTGATTTATATAAATAAAAATGGAGAGAACGCGATTGTGTACGGTTGCAGGAAGTGATAGTTTCACCGCGTTGTAACATTCCTCTGCCGGTCGTACACCGAAGCCGGGTCCGTTGAGCACAAGCACCTCGCCGCAGCCCCTCGACATCACCCCGGTGTCGATCGAGGAGGAGATGAAACGCTCCTACCTCGATTACGCCATGAGCGTGATCGTGGCGCGTGCGCTTCCCGATGTCCGCGACGGCCTGAAACCCGTGCATCGGCGCATTCTCTACGCGATGTACGAGGCCGGGTACGATTCG
This sequence comes from Rhodospirillaceae bacterium, assembly GCA_009694125.1. Taxonomy (GTDB): domain Bacteria; phylum Pseudomonadota; class Alphaproteobacteria; order CACIAM-22H2; family CACIAM-22H2; genus SHVT01. Next base: position 3,777 of record SHVT01000006.1, read on the forward strand.
ACCAAACCCTTCCGCAAATCGGCCCGCGTGGTCGGCGAGGTCATGGGTAAATTCCATCCCCACGGCGACGCCGCGATCTATGACGCCATGGTCCGGATGGCGCAGGATTTTTCCATGCGCCTGCCGCTTGTCGCCGGGCAGGGCAATTTCGGTTCGATGGACGGCGATCCGCCCGCGGCCATGCGTTATACCGAGGCGCGGCTGGCCAAATCCGCTCAAGCCTTGCTCAACGACATCGACAAGGAAACCGTCGAGTTCCAGCCGAACTACGACGAATCCTCCCAAGAACCGCGCGTGTTGCCGGCGGAGTTTCCGAATCTGCTGGTGAACGGCGCCGGCGGCATCGCCGTCGGCATGGCGACGAACATACCGCCACACAATTTGGGCGAAGTCATCGACGCCTGCTGTGCCTATATCGACGATCCCGCGATCGAGATCGAGGCGCTGATGGAAAGGATGCCGGGACCCGATTTCCCCACGGGCGGCATCATCCTGGGCCGGTCCGGAATCCGCGAGGCCTTCCGCACCGGCCGCGGCTCGTTGGCGGTGCGCGGCCGCGCCCGCTTCGAGGATATCCGCAAAGACCGGACAGCAATCATCATCTCGGAGATTCCCTACCAGCTCAATAAATCGCGCCTGATGGAGCGCATCGCCGAGGTCGTGCACGAGAAGCTGATCGAGGGCATTTCCGATCTGCGCGACGAATCCGACCGCGATGGCGTGCGTGTGGTCGTGGAACTCAAGCGCGACGCCAACGCCGACGTCGTGCTCAACCAGCTCTACCGCTACACGCCGCTGCAGACGAGCTTCGGCGTCAATATGCTGGCCCTGCGTGGCGGCCGGCCCGAGCAACTCAACCTCAAGGAGATCATCGCCGCTTTCGTCGCCTTCCGCGAGGAAGTCGTCACCAAACGCACGCGCTTTCAGCTTCGCAAGGCGCGCGAGCGCGCCCACATCCTGATCGGGCTCGCGGTAGCGGTCGTCAACTTGGATGCCGTGATCAAGCTGATCCGCGAGGCGCCGGACCCGGCATCGGCGCGCGCCTCCCTGACCGGCCGCGACTGGCCAGCCGCGGAGATCGCGGCGCTTATCGAACTTGTGAACGAGGCGGGCAGCGCCCTCAAGGACGGGACCTATCGCCTGTCCGAGGAACAGGCGCGCGCCATCCTCGATCTACGCCTGCACCGCCTGACCGCGCTCGAACGCGACAAGATCGGCGACGATCTCAGGGCGCTGGTTGAGCAGATCAAGGATCTTCTCGACATCCTCGCCAAGCCCGAGCGGCTGAAATCGATCATGCGGGCGGAGCTGATCGCGATCAAAGAAAGCTTCGATACACCCCGGCGCACCGCCATCGAAGAGGGCGAAGCCGAGGCCGATCTGGAGGCGTTGATCCAGCCCGAAGACATGGTCGTCACCGTCACCCATGCCGGCTACATCAAACGCGTGCCGCTCTCCACCTATCGCTCGCAGCGGCGTGGCGGCCGCGGTCGCGCCGGCATGGCGACCCGCGAAGAGGATTTCGTCGGCCAGGTGTTCGTCGTCAACACCCATACGCCGGTCCTGTTTTTCAGCACCGTGGGGCGGGTATATCAGCTCAAGGTCTACCGATTGCCGCTCGGCACGCCGCAGGCCCGCGGCAAACCGATGGTCAATCTGCTTCCCTTGGAGGAAGGCGAGAGCATTTCGACGTTGATGCCGCTGCCGGCCGACGAGGCCGCCTGGGCCAATCTGCACGTCATGTTCGCGACCTCGAAAGGAAACGTCCGCCGCAACACGCTCGCCGATTTCCTGCACATCAAGGCCAACGGCAAGATCGCCATGAAACTGGAAGAGGAAGGCGAGAGGCTGATCGCCGTCGCCACCTGCGACGACGGCCAGGACGTGTTGCTGGCCACACGCGGCGGCAAATGCATCCGCTTCGCCGTCGACGAAGTTCGGGTATTTTCCAGCCGCACCTCGACCGGCGTGCGCGGCATCAAATTGGCCGCCCGCGACAAAGTCATTTCGATGTCGGTGCTGACCCACGTCGAGGCCAAGACCGAGGATCGCGAAGCCTATCTGCGCGAAGCCGCGTCGCGCCGGCGCGGCGGGGAGGGCGAGGGTGATGCACCGCCGGTCGCCGATGAGCGGCAGACCCGGCTTTCACCAGAGGCGATGGCGGCACTGGCGGCGCAAGAGCAATTCATCCTCAGCATCACCGAAAACGGGTTCGGCAAGCGCAGCTCGGCTTTTGAATACCGGATCACCGGTCGCGGCGGCAGCGGCATCGCCAATATCGAGACTTCCGATCGCAACGGCCCGGTCGTCGCCTCCTTCCCGGTCGCGGAACGCGACCACATCATGCTGGTCACCGACGCCGGCCAATTGATCCGTTGCCCGGTCAATGACATCCGCATCGCCGGCCGCAAGACCCAAGGTGTGACCGTGTTCAAGGTCGGCGAAAACGAACGCGTGGTGTCGGTCACCGGACTGGCCGACGACGAATCGGTTCAAGATTCCGACGATGGAGCGCCCCCAACCGATGGTGGAGACGAGCCGGAGGGTTCGGTCGAGGGCAATGGCTGAACCGCTCATCGCCATGTATCCCGGCACCTTCGACCCGGTGACCAACGGCCATCTCGACATCATCGCGCGCGCCGCCCGGCTCGCCGACCGGCTGATCGTGGGCGTCGCCGTCAACGCCGGCAAGGGGCCCCTGTTCAGCCTCGACGAGCGCGTCGCCATGGTGCGCGAGGAAATCGACGCGCTGGGCGCGCCTACCAACGGCAAGATCGAGGTTCGTCCGTTCGACACCCTGCTGGTGAAATTCGTGGAGGCCTGCAAGGCCCGCATCATCATTCGGGGCCTGCGCGCTGTATCAGACTTCGAATACGAATTTCAGATGGCGGGCATGAATTCGCGGCTGGCGCCTAAGATCGAGACCGTCTTTTTGATGGCCGCGGATCGCCATCAATTCATCTCCTCGCGTTTCGTCAAGGAAATCGCGCGGCTGGGCGGCGACGTTACTCATTTCGTGTCGAATTCCGTCGCGCACCGGATCGCGGCCGCACTCGACAATCCGTGGAAAGCTGGCGATTTCGTCGCCGGCGGCGCCGCCCGCGTGCCGCTTTAGGCCCGCCGGGTCGGAGGCGGCATCGACGATTGACCCTCCGGGGGTTGGCACCTATGTTCGGCAAGGGCGCCGTAACGCCCGGCGAGCCCGTAGCTCAGCGGTAGAGCATCTGACTTTTAATCAGAGGGTCGATGGTTCGATCCCATCCGGGCTCACCACCTATGCCAACACTGCGTCGGCATCTGCGACCGCTAGGTTCGGCGGGTCGGTGTCGATATTTCCATTGAAAGGCGAAAAATGGACGAAGCAAAAATCGATCTTGCCACGATCGGCAAGCTCGCCAAGGCGCTGGCGTTCATTTGCGGGCCGGAACATGCCTGCACGGTCGCGCTCAGGACCGCTGCGGAAAGCGGCGCCGAAAGCGACATCAAAAAGGCGCGCACCCAGTTTCTCCGCCTGAAGACCAGCGAACGCCAGGCCGCCATGTCCATGATCGCGGGCTGACACACCGCGAAGCGATCCGACTTGGCGCGTCAGACGCTCCAGCCGGCCAGCGGGCCGCGGGCGGGGCCGAGTTCGGCATCCCCCGGCGGCGAAGGCCACAATCAGCCGCGCCGGACCCGCACTCGCGATCCGGTCGATGCACAGCCGGACGACTCCCGTGTTCGGATTCTCTGGCGGCGGCGCCGTCGCCGGCTCCACCGTAAAGACCGCGCCCGCCGGCTCGACGATGCGGGCGTGCAGCGTGGCGCTGCCCTGCTTCAGCTCGGCGCTCGCGCCATCGGTACGGATGGCGGCGCGCGTGTGCATCTGCCGCCGGAGTTTGCGTCCGGCCGGCACCTCGATTTCGTCGGCGATGACCGTCACGCGCCGCCGGATCAACGCAACCCCGCGCCGCACCGATCGCGCCCCGGAATACGCGGGGCTGAGATCGGCGACGGCGCGCGCAAAATCCTCGTCGGATCGGAAGCCGACGATACGCGCCTTGGCTTTGGCCGATTGGTTTGCGCCATCGATCAGAACGGTGTTTTGTCCCCGAGTTCCCATCCGGTAATAACCGTAGCGGCGATCGGCGCTGAAATAACCGGGCAGGGAATAATCGTCGGGCCCGAGATCGACGGCGAAACGTTCTCCGCCCGCGTCCAATACGAACGTCCCGATATCGAGATTGGAGTGGTTCGCCGCGTTGTCGCCCGCCTTGAACGCCACGAACATCGCATTGCGATCGGTCCAGTTGCCGCGCAGGCTCGCCGATTCGACATGTCGGAAATAGGCGTCGCGGGGCAATCCGGTTTCAGCGGGCGCCTTTCGATCCGGCTGGAACCAGACGATGCCGGTCCCCGTGGAGGTGGCGTTACGGCCCGCGATCCACGCGTAAAGCGGGCGGCCGAAGCGGCGGGCGAGCCACATCAAGGCCGGTGTATGACGCACGGCCTCGCCGCCGTCGGCGAAGTTGAAGGCCTTGCCGCCCGGTCCTTCCATGTGGAGCCGGTACAACCCGGTATCGGCGAAGCCCGGCGTGGCCGATAGGCCGAAATCGTGCCCCAACGCACTCTCCAGCGACGCCAGTAGGAAAACCGCGTATTGGGTCGCGTAATCCCAATAGGCGACGCCCTCATCCCAACCGCCATCCGGTCCATAACTCGACAGGGCCCGGCGGGACGAGGCGACAGAGGCTTCAACGACAGTGGCGGCAAGACGGGGTTCGTGTTCGGCGATGGCGAGCGCTCCGGCGGCGAGCCCGCCATTGCACACAAAATTCCAATTGTGGGTCGCCTGCGTCCAGAAGGTGCGGCGGCGATATTCCTCGACGCCGGGCACCAGCCCCTTGTCCGCGATCGCGGCGCGTGCCAGGGCGCGATCCTCTTCGGCGAGCGCGGCATGGCACCAATCATAGGCGAGAGCGACCGCCATCGTCATTTCGGCGACGTCCAGGAAGTGGGACGGATTCCAGGACCTGAAGCCGCCCACGCGCCGCAATTCCACCGCCACACGCTGGGGATAACGCACATCCCCGGTGAGCAGCCAGGCGGCGCCCAGGTTTTCCATGCGCCGCAGCACCTCACGCGAGGTCGGCAGCAGCACCGGGCGTTTGGGCTCGAAGGTGTAGTCCACCGGGGGTTGGGCAAGAATCCGGTCGGCGTCGCGCAACAACGCCGCGCGCCACCGCCGGCCGACGTCATCGGCCGCGAGGCGGGCATCGAGCGTGGCAATCTCGGCCGGCGTGGTCAACAGCCGGGGTCGCGCCGCGCGTAAACTCGACAGCACACCGCCGGGGTTGGCGTCCGCCGCTTCAACCGAGATCGGCGTCATGACGGTACGCCGCCCGGCGAGCACCCCGCCGCCCCCGATCAGGAACCTCCGACGGCCCAATTTCATCCTGGTTAGCGCTCCAATCGCCCGCGCATGAGCACACGCTGTACGCGCTCGAGCCGATTCGCGCAACCCGCGGCGACTTTTCGATTCAGCGCAGGATTCCGGGCGGATGACACGTGACAACGAATATTGCCGCCGACACATTCGGGTCGGACGGAAGATGGCGAGGGAGACAGCATGATGACCTTTCGATTGGGCGGCGTCGTCGCCGCGGCGCTGCTACTGACAGGGGCAGCGATGGCGCAAGCCCGCGACGGAGATTTCGAATTTTTTACCCCCGATGGCGTCGGGCCGGCGTGGCTGGTCCAGGCGCAGGCCCAGCCTCAAGGGCAGCCCGTGCCTCAGGCGCGGCCGCGGCCGGTGCCGCCCGGCGCCGGACCGGGCGGACGGCAACAGCGCCAGCCTAGTCCGGCCGACGAAGCCATGCGGCAGGGCATGGACCAGCCGCCCCAGAACTCGCAGGGTTTTCCCGGCCAGATGCCGCCCGGCGGCATGATGAGCCAGGGGATGATGATGCCCGGCATGATGCCGGGGATGATGCCGGGGATGATGCCGGGGATGATGATGGACCCGCGGATGATGCAGCAGGGTTGGGGGATGGTCCCGGCAATGCCGCCTGGTGCCATGATGGGCCAAGGAATGATGGCGCCCGGCATGATGGGTCAACCGATGATGGACCCGGGGATGATGGCGCAAGGCATGATGCGGCGGCTCCAGGCGTTGCAGATGCAGCAAATGCAGATGCAAATGCAGATGCTCCAAATGCAGCGGATGATGATGGGCCGGGAAATGCGCGGCAACCAACGCGGAATGGTCCAGCGGCAGGAGGCGCAGCGGGGCGCCGACCGGGGGGAGGCGAGGGACCGTCAAGAGACACGAGATCGGCGCGGCGTGCCGCCCCAGGCTGCGCCCGCCAGGGCCGCGGGATCGCCACGGCTGGGCGCCTTGCACGACCGGCTCCAGATCACCGAAGCCCAAGAGGCCGCGTGGAAAGCCTTCGTCGCGGCGTTCGAGACCGGCACCTCCCGCGATGCCGCCGCCGCCAACCAACCGCGCCGCGGATTGACTCAGAGCCTCGAGGCGACCGAACAGAATTTGGCGACGCGCCTCGACCGGACGAAAAAGCTGCGCGCGGCGGTTGACGCGCTTTATCAAGTCCTCGATGAAACCCAACGGACGGCCTTGAACCAAAACCTATCGGTGGTCCCGCGCGGCGGGTTCTGACCCGGCGCACGCGGTGGTCGAACGGGGAGGCGCACGGCCGCGCTTCCCCGTTCGCATTTGCGCGGCTTGCGAAAATGTAGGCGCCTGGCGTCGTCGGGATTAAGCTAAACGACCCGGAGGTAACGTCTACGACATGGGGATCGCATGAGCGAAACAACGAGCGCGACATCGCGGGTGCTGGTCGAACGGGTGGCCGGCTGGCTGATGAACCAGGCGCTGAACGACGCCGATCTGGAATCCGTCGTCCGCGGTTGTTGCGAACGCTTGCACGCCGCGGGCGTGCCCATAGCCCGTGCGCAGATGTCGTTCTCCATGTTGCATCCGCTCTATCGCGCCGCCGGATTCGCATGGCGTCGGGGTCAAGATCTGAAAATCGATGCCTATCGCCACGTACCCGACGGCGCCCGCGCCGCCGGCGGTTTTACCACCGAACGTTTCACCAAGAGTCCCTATTTTCACCTGGTGCAGCACGACCTGGATCATCTTCGGCGCCGGCTCGACACCGGCGGCGCCGCGGAATTTCCGATCTTCGACGATCTCCGCAAAGAGGGCCTGACCGACTACCTGGCCTACAGAAGCGCCTTCTCGCTCGGCACCGGCCAGGGAATGCTAGGCTCGTGGTCCACGGATCAGCGCGGCGGCTTCGCCGATCCCGAGATCGAGGCCCTGTTGCGGATTCAGGATCCCTTGGCCGCCGCCTGCAAACAGGCCGTGCGGAGCGGCATGGCCAAAAGCGTGCTTTCCACCTATTTGGGGGGCGGCGCGGGCGAGAGGGTGTTGTCGGGCCGAATCAAACGTGGCGACGGCGAAACCACGCGGGCGGCGATCGTTTGGGGCGACATCCGCAATTCGACGCAGCTTGCCGAAACCCTGGGGCGAGAGGCCTATATCGAGCTGCTCAATGGCTTTTTCGACGCGATGGCGGGCGCCGTGGCCGATGCCGGCGGCGACATTCTTAGTTTCATCGGCGATGGCTTCCTCGCCGTGTTTCCCTGCGGCCGCAACCAAAAGGAATCGGTCGCCGCCTGCAAGCGGGCCCTGGCGGCAGCCGAAGACGCGGCCGCTCGGATGGGGACGTTCAACCGCGACCGTAAGGAAAAGGACAAGGAGGCGCTCGGCTACGGAATCGGCCTCCATATCGGCAACGTCATGTATGGCAATGTCGGGCTCGCCGAAAGGTCGTCCTTTTCGGTGTTCGGTTCCGCGGTCAACGAAGTGGCGCGGCTGGAGGCGACGACGAAGAAATTCGTCACGCCGATCGTGGCCAGCGAAGTCTTCAAGACCTATTGCGGCGGCGACTGGGTGCCGCTTGGGCGCGAGAGCCTGCGCGGCGTCAACGCACCGATGGCGGTGTTCAAGCCGGTCGTGGCGGAGGCACAAGCGCCCGCTGCCTTGGTCGATCGCGGGACGAACCGGAACGTGAGCGACGCCGAGGCCGTTGTCCTTCTCTACCGCCGCCGCCCGGCTTGACAGACGCAGGGGCGGGGCGCCTTACTGTGTGTGGCCGCGCGTTAAGAAAATGAACGGCAGCGGCACCGGGTTCTTGGGGGTCCGATGCGGGGAACGGTCGCCGCCATAGCCTTCGCGCTATGCGCCGCCATGGCGAGTCATAACGTTCGCGCCGAGGATGACTACCGCTTTCTCCGCCTCGACGACAATTACGTCAAATGGGGGCCACCCCTGATGCGTACGGGTGCCAAGGCGCGTTACGCCTTGGTGACCGGACCCGCGCAATTTCTGGGCGTCCGCAATTGCGGCGACATGAACGCGATGGATCGCATCGCCCATGCCGCGCAGGTCGATCTCGCGGCTGTTCGCGCGGAGATCGCCGCGGGTTTTGCCCTGTGGGAAGCGGCGGCCGACATCACGTTTGAACCGGCCGAAGACCACGACAGTGCCGACATCCTGATCGGCACGACGGTCAACCCGGAGGGCTGGGCGTTCACCGATGTCTCCTATGACCATGCCGGCGACCATGCCGGTCTGACGCGGACAAAATCCATCAAGCGGGCGCTGATCTGCGTGAACGCGGGCAAACCCTGGAAGATCGGATTTGGCGGCGATCTCGGGATTTACGATTTTCGTTACGTTTTTGCCCATGAAATCGGTCACGCCATCGGGCTGGGTCATTCCGGCGACGGCGGACAAGTGATGTCGCTGCAATATGGCGAACAATTCCGGACCCTTCAGGGCGGCGACCGCGCCGGCGCCATCGCCCTGTATGGCCGCAAACGTCCACCGCCCGCGTCCGCGCCGTGACCAAACGCGGCGCGTCTTGGTTTTTTCTGGTCTGCACGCTTGGGTCGACGGTTGTGGCGGCGGCGGTCGTGACGGTTTCCGGGGTTGCGGAGTGGGGGCTTTCAATTCACGGTTATGTCGCGATGGGTCTGGGGCTGTTCTTTAGCCTGGCGGTCGGCATCGGCTTGATGACGCTGGTGTTCTATTCCGCCCGCAGCGGACATGACGACCGAACCTGAGGCGTTGCGGAAAATCGCGCTATCGCGCATCATGCTGCCCGATTCGGTCGGCACGCCGGATGAGCCGGCGAACGGCAACCGATGCGAAATTTGACGACAAAAATGGAGGGCCAAAAAATGCGGAGGATTGCCTTGGCGCTGGCGCTGGCGCTGGTGGCGCCCCCCTTCTCGGCGGGGATCGCGCTCGCGCAGCAGGATGTAAAAGAACGGTCGGACGCCGCGCGGGCCGCGGCGCTCGATTTCGGCATGACGCTCGTGGGTGAGCTTCAGAAGGCGATGGTGGCCGGCGGCCCGATCAACGCGATCGGCGTCTGCAATGTCGACGCGCCGAAGATCGCCGCCGCGAAAACGACGGAAAAGAAGATGACCATCGCACGCACCAGCCTGAAGCTTCGCCAAGCCAGCAACAAGCCCGATGCCTGGGAGTTGGCCCTGCTGCAGAGCTTCGAGCAGCGCAAGGCAGCGGGCGAGAACCCCATGAATATCGAATTCGGCGAATACACCGACATGGGTGGCAAACGCGTGTTTCGATTCATGAAAGCCATCGCAACCGGCGAGGTCTGCCTGAATTGTCACGGCACGGACGTAAGGCCCGAAGTCCTGGCGAAGATCAAAGAGCTTTATCCCCAGGACGTCGCCACCGGCTTCAAGATGGGCGATCTCCGGGGTGCGTTCACCATCGTTCAGACACCCTAAGGACGGCGCAACCGCCGGAATTTCCGGCGGTTTACGAGCGAGCAACGGAAGAGGGGCGGGTCGCTGATCCGTCCCTCTTTTTGCGTTGATCCCCTCCAATTCATCGATTGACGCTGCCCCTCAAGTATCGTCAATCGTCGTGAGGGCGCCGGACCGGCGAATACCATCGCATCGCTCGGTTCCGCTTATGCCATTAACGAAATATTTACCTTTTTGGCCGATCCATTTGCCCTGTCAGCCGCGTATTTGGCGTTGGCGGACACCGGCGCGAGGGGCGATTTCGAATCGTCGTTCGACCGCAGGTTGGATCGGAAGCAACACTTATCCACAGATATTTTCCATGAGACGCTCAAAACCACGCGCAGCCTCGGAGGACCGGCAAACCCGCGCATCGTGCAGCCGGCGCACGCCCCAGGTTGTGCGAAGGGCTTGGGAAATTGTCCGGTCGACCCAAGTGATCGCAGCAAGATTCAAGGGCACTCATCATGATTGATTCGCGTCCTGCAAAAAATCTGGTTGAACTTCGCAAAATGCTCCGCTATAGAGAATCGAACTTCGGGATTCGTTTCATCGCGAAGGGGGTCGCTTGACGATGGCTGTGGCCAATAGAGTGGTAGAAGACAACGTCAAACGTTCCGATCCTCAATGGCGCCGCAACGCGAAGGGTAAGTTCTTTCGCTTGGCGGACATTGATCCTCCGGCCGATATGCCGGAAGGCGGCGGGGTCTACGTCATTTGGCATGGCGGCGTTAAGCCGCAATGGATTGTCGTGGGCCACAATCGAAACCTTCGCGATCATGTCGAAAAGATCAAAAAGGACCAGGAAGTGCGGTCCTACGAGGTCAATGGCGGCGTGTTCGTCACCTGGTCGCCGATCATCGAGAATCACCGCGACGGCGTGGTCAACTACCTGATCCAGGTTCTGAAGCCGGTGAAGTCCTCGGTCACCCGCGACGCCAACGCCAAACCCATCGCGGTCTACATCCCCGGCTGATCGTCGCGGTTTCGCGGCGCCCGCCCCACCCGTCCTCTCGCTGTCCCGCTTGAGCCCACCCCGCGGCGGACTTCCGGAACCTGGTCGCCTACAGCGGACTTCCGGAACTTGGACGTCTACAGCGACGTCCGGAACTTGGTCGCCTACGGCGACGGGACTATACTCGCCGTCATGGCCAATTGGCTTTTCAGCATCTCGGCGCTCGCGGCGCTTTTGCCGGCGGGATGGGCCGGACTGACCCCGCGTGCGCGGCCCGACGGTGCGTTTTGGGGCACGCTGGCCCTGGCCTTGGTCGGGCCGGCACTATGGGTCGGAATGCAGCTTTCGGATTCCTGGCGGACCGGCCTGTCAACCGCCCTGTGGCTCATCATCGTCGCCAGTCTCTCCTTGTTCATCGCCCTTGCCCTGGCCAACCGGCACGCCTGGCGGCTGACGCCGCTTCTGATCGGTTATCTCGTTGTCCTGGGTGTGCTCGCCGTGATCTGGCAACGAGCGCCGGAGCGGCCTTTGCTCGGCACCGCCCCGGCCGCGTGGGTGCAAGTTCACATACTGGTTTCGGTCGTGGCCTATGGCCTGCTGACTTTGGGAGCCGTTGCGGGCCTGGGCGTTTTTCTTCAGGAACGAGCGCTCAAGGCCAAACGGCCAAGCCGGCTCACACGCCTGCTGCCTTCGGTCGCCGATGGTGAGAAGCTGTGCCTCGACCTTTTGGTCGCCAGCGAGATCGTGCTCGCCGTCGGGGTGTTGAGCGGGATGGGGACAAACTATTACGAGGTCGGCTCCTTCCTTCGCATCGACCATAAGACGGTCCTGTCGGTCGCGACCTTCGCTGTCATCGGCGTATTGATCGTGGCGCATTACCGGCATGGGGTGCGCGGGCGCCAAGCCTCGCGAATGGTTCTCTTCGCCTATCTGTTGCTGACGTTGGCCTATCCCGGCGTGAAATTCGTGACCGACGTCCTCATGGGGTCGTAAGGCGAAATTTCTGTTGCATCGCGGTGCAGCAATGCTATCTTGCCTAACAATTAGCCACATGTCGGCGTTGCCTAAAATATGAGCATAAACATTGGGCCAGTGTCGCTGGCCAGTCCGGTTGTTCTGGCACCAATGTCGGGGATCACCGACATGCCCTTCCGGCGCACGGTCAAACGCCTCGGCGTCGGGCTGGTCGTTTCTGAAATGATCGCCAGCCAAGCCATGATCCGGCAGTCGCGTCAATCGGCCAAGATGGCGGAAAATTGCCCGGAGGAAGCGCCGATGGCCGTGCAACTCGCCGGGTGCGAGCCCGACGTCATGGCCGAGGCCGCGCGTCTGAACGCCGATCTCGGCGCGGCCATCATCGACATCAATATGGGCTGCCCGGCCAAGAAGGTCGTTAACGGCTATGCCGGCTCGGCGCTGATGCGCGACGAGAGCCACGCGGCGAAGATATTGGAGGCGGTCGTGCGGGCGGTCCGCCTGCCGGTCACGCTCAAGATGCGGCTGGGCTGGGACGACGCCAATCGCAACGCACCCACATTGGCCCGCATCGCCGAATCCTGCGGTATCAAATCTCTCGCCATCCACGGCCGTACGCGCTGTCAATTCTATGAAGGCCGCGCCGATTGGCAGTTCATCCGGCGCATCAAGGACGTCGTGAAAATCCCCGTGTTCGGCAATGGCGACGTCAACACGGTCGACGATGCCGCGGCCATGCTTGCCGCGTCCGGCGCCGATGGCGTCATGATCGGCCGCGGCGCTTATGGACGGCCCTGGTTCCTCGCCCAGGTGGCCGAATTTCTCAGCAGCGGCCGCCGCCTGCCCGACCCATCGGAGGCAGAGCGCATGGACATTCTACTCAACCATTACGAAGACATGCTCCACCACTACGGCACCGAGACCGGCATGCGCACGGCGCGCAAACATATCGGCTGGTACAGCAAGGGGCTGCCCGGAGCGGCCGAGTTTCGCGCCACGGTCAATCATCTCTCCGACCCCGTTGCGGTCCGCGCCGCGATCCGCGCCGCGTTCACCGGCGTGGAAACGGCGGCGGCCGCCTGATGGCCAAAGCCGCGGGTCCGGCCATAGGCGCCTCCGCCCGGCCCATGAGCGCGGTCGCCGATCGTGTCGGCGCGGTCGGCATTCTCGGCGCCTTGCCGGACGCGGTTCTGGTCATCGACGAAGCCGACCGCATCGGTTTCGCCAATCCGGCGGCAGAGCAGTTTTTCGACGCCAGCCGTGCCCAGCTTTACAGCCTATCGCTGGCCGATCTGCTGCCGCTCGATAGCGCGGTGTTCACCCTGTTGCGCGAGGTCCGGGCCTCCGGCAACAGCGTCTCCGAGGATGGCGTGACCTTGGAGGCGCGGCGGATCGGCTCGCACTTCGTTACCCTCGGCGCCGCGCCTCTCGGCGATGGCGGCGAGGCTGTCCTGCTTTCCATCCATGAACGCTCGATCGCGCGCAAGATCGACCTTCAACTTGTCCATCGCAACGCGGCGCGTTCGATCACGGCCATGGCCGCCATTCTCGCCCATGAGGTAAAAAACCCGCTTTCCGGCATCCGCGGCGCCGCCCAACTCCTTGAACAGAACGCCTCGGCCGCTGACCGCGAGCTGACTCGCCTCATTTGCGACGAAACCGACAGAATTTGCGGGTTGGTCGATCGCATGGAGGTGTTCTCCGACCGGCGGCCGATCGATCGTGGCCCGGTCAACATCCATCGCGTTCTGGAACATGTCCGCAAGGTCGCGCAGACCGGTTTCGGCCGCCGCGTCCGGTTCATCGAACAATATGATCCGTCGCTGCCGTCGGTGTTCGGCAATCGCGACCAGCTCGTTCAGGTCTTCCTGAACCTGGTCAAGAACGCGGCCGAGGCATGCCCGGAGGAAGGCGCTGAAATCGTGCTGTCCACCGCCTATCAACATGGCGTCCGCCTGACCGTCCCGGGCGGCGATCGCCTGACCCATCTGCCGCTCCGCATCAGCGTCCAGGACAACGGCGCGGGTGTTTCCGAGGATGTCCGCAGCCACCTGTTCGACGCCTTCGTCACCACCAAGAACAACGGCACCGGCCTTGGCTTGGCGCTGGTCGCCAAGATCATCGGCGATCATGGCGGCGTCATCGAATTCGACAGCCAGCCGCGCCGCACGGTGTTCCGCGTCATGCTGCCGATGCACTCAGTCTCCGGGAACGAATAATGGCGTCCACCATCCTGGTCGCCGATGACGACCGCGCGATCCGCACGGTGCTGACGCAGGCGCTCGGCCGCCAGGGCTACGACGTCCGCACGACCGGCAACGCCGCCACGCTTTGGCGCTGGGTGGAGGACGGGGAGGGCGATCTCGTCATCACCGATGTTGTCATGCCCGATGAAAACGGCCTCGACCTTATTCCGCGCATCCGCAAGATACGGCCCGATCTGCGCGTGATCGTGATGAGCGCGCAGAACACGTTGCTGACCGCGGTCAAGGCGACGGAGCGGGGGGCGTTCGAATATCTGCCCAAACCCTTCGACCTGAAGGAGCTGATCGGCGTGGTCGAGCGGGCGCTCAGCGTGCGCCCGACGCCGGTCGCGAGTGAGCTCGTCGAGGGTGAAGAACAGCTTCCGCTGATCGGCCGCTCGCCTGCGATGCAGGAAATCTATCGTGTGCTCGCGCGGCTGATGGGCACCGATCTGACTGTGCTGATCGCCGGCGAATCCGGCACCGGCAAGGAGCTGGTTGCTCGCGCCCTGCACGATTACGGCAAACGCCGCAATGGCCCCTTCATCGCCATCAACATGGCCGCGATCCCGCGCGATCTGATCGAAAGCGAGCTGTTCGGCCATGAGAAAGGCGCCTTCACCGGCGCCGCCGCCCGTTATGCCGGCCGCTTCGAGCAGGCCGAACGCGGGACCCTGTTTCTCGACGAAATCGGCGACATGCCGCTGGAGGCCCAGACCCGGCTGCTGCGCGTCCTGCAGCAGGGCGAATACACGACCGTTGGCGGGCGCACGCCGATCAAGGCCAATGTCCGCATCGTCGCGGCCACCCATACCGATCTGCGCATCCTGGTGCGCCAGGGCCTGTTTCGCGAGGATTTGTTCTATAGGCTGGCCGTCGTTCCGATCCGCCTGCCGCCCTTGCGCGAACGCGCCGAGGACATCCCGGCGCTCGCCCGCCATTTCTTCACGCTGGCCTCGGTGCAGGGATTGCCGGTCAAGACGCTCGACGCGGCCGCGATGGAAAGGCTGCGGACGCATCGCTGGCCGGGCAATGTGCGCGAATTGGAAAATCTGGTGCGGCGGCTGGCCGCCCTTTATTCGCAGGAGGTCATCGAGATGGACGTGGTTGAGGCCGAATTGGCCGATGCCGCGCCGCCCTCCACCGCCCCGGTCGCGGAGGAATCCTTGAGCACGGCGGTCGAACGTCAGCTCCGCAACTATTTCGGCGCGCAGGCCGACATGCTGCCGGCCGCCGGTCTCTACGACCGCGTGTTGCGGGAAATCGAACGCCCGCTGATTTCGCTGACCCTGGCCGCCACCCGCGGCAACCAGATCAAGGCCGCCGACGTGCTTGGCATCAACCGCAACACGCTCCGCAAGAAAATCCGCGAACTCGACATCCAAGTCCTGCGCGGCCTCAAGTAACGCGCGCAAGCGTGTTCCGGCCTCTCCGACTACACGAATTCGCCCTTCACTACCCTGTGTACGGTGGATGAAGTGGTGTTTGCCTGGATCTCGCCGCGCGGGGGGGCGTGCCGGATATGAGTTCCAATGACAAACCGCAAGAAGGTCTCGACTGGCGTTCCCTTGCGGCGACGTTGCTCTCATTCCTGCTCGTTTTCGCTACGGCTGGGCCGCCCTGGCGTTTCTCGGCGCCACGGCGCTCGATCTTCAAGCCATCCAAACTTGGGTCGGCGAACAAGACTGGCTGAAGTTTCTCAAGCCGGAAATCCGCGACTTGGTTGTGTCTTCGCTCTGGCAGCCGGCGGCGGCCCTGATCCTGGCCGCATTTCTAACGAGTAAATTCAAACCGGGAATTGCTTGGACGATCGATTCGTTTTTCCCTCCAAGTCCGACCTTTTTAGGCTGGTGGGACGAGGCGCGGGAGGAATTGGATTTCCCGCCGGAACCTGGTCCGGCTCGCCGGCAGGGAGCGGGAATTGTCGTTGCTCGATGGTTTCCTGGTGGATGAGCAGCGGCTGGCTTTCTGGTGGATCGGCGGGCCGGGAGGCTTGGGCAAAAGCCGCCTGATCCTCGATTGGGCAAGGCTCGTTCCGAAGAAACGCCGTTGGTACGGGGCGCCGCGCTACGACATCGGCCGCGCCACGTTTCTTTTCCATTCCGCCGTCGAATGGCGCAACTGGCGACCGCGCCGACCGACGATCGTCATTGTCGACGACATCGCCGATCAGCCCGAGAAAGTGGGCTTCCTGCTTCAAGGCCTCGGCCAGAGGGAACCCGGCTCGCTGGACTATCCCCTCCGCGTTCTCCTCGCGGAGCGTTCCTGGCCCGATCGCATCAAAGAGGTAACCGACAGGTCCTATTTCACCGACCATCGTTACCGACCCGAGCCGCTGGTGCCGGCACTCCTGGATCGCACGGCGATCCGAGCAATGGCGCAAGACCTGAGCGATTCCGGTGCGATCTTGAAAGCGGCCTCGGATGATGTCGTCGACTCCGTCTTTAAGACGAGTCAGGGGTTGCCCTTCTTTGCCTTGTTGCTGTTGCTCTCCTTCGGGCGAGGCGAACTCAGTGAAGGGCTTAGCCTGACCGATGCCTTGAAAGAACAATCGCGGCGCATGGTCGCCAAGTTGCTGGCCGGTGGATTGAAGCCAAACCATCTGCCCTTGCTCGCGCTCGCGGTGTTCACGCGCGGCCTCGACTGGGACGCGGCAAGGGCCTTCGACACAGACCTTCCAGCAAAGCCGACGCTCGACGCCTGGTTTCATGAGGATTGCGCGAAGGAGATTCCGGGGATTGGGCCAGACATTCTCGGAGAACGATTCCTTTTGGATCGGTTCTCGGAGCTTGCGGCACCGTCTCGCGGGAATTTTCTTCGATCGGCATGGGGTTCACGCCCGCAAGCCTGCGCCCTCACTCTCTTCAAAGTCCATTTCGATTTCCCGAACGACCCTCTCTTGGGCGAGATCGACGCGGTACCGGAAGATGCTGAAGCGGGTCTCTGGTGGGGACGAGTCCACGGCGAGTTGCTTGCCAGCGACACTGTGGAGGGTACCCGAAAGGATAGGTATTGGCGCTTGCTGTTGAAGACGGGGCGCGCCTTTTTGGACCGTCCGCATCTTCAGCTGGCGCTCGCCGAGGGCGCGGTCAACGCGATCTTCGATTTCGGGATCCACCAAAGGTGGGAGGATTTGGCGCAGGCGCGGCCGGAATTGCGCGACGTCGCCGAACGTTTCCCCGACCATGCGGACATTCAGCAAGCCTTCAAGGTCGGCGAAGAAGTCGTCGGCAAACACAAGAAGTGATCCTGGCCTCGGTGCTGGGGGGATTACTTCCGCTCCGCCCCCTAACCCATCCGAGGCCATTTTTGCCAAATCTTCGGGACTCAATCGGTCTTGCCGCCATTCCCATCGGGATGGGCTGAAATGGTATAGTGGCGAAGTCCTGCAAATTTGCGACAATCGGCGGCCCAACGGATGTTGGTTCTTGGGTCGGGCTTCGGTGCCGCGGAGGTCGAAGAATTCTTGGCTGAGACAATGACGAGCGAGCGCACGGCCGACCATCCGCCTCTGTCCCGGCGGCTTCGGGCCTGGTCGGATCGGATCGGCCTGCGCCGTAAATTGGCCGTTCTTCTGGCCGTGGCGGCGGTGCTCAGCGGCGTCGCCACTTATGTCGCCCTGACCGAATCGCAATTCACCGCCGATCCGAACACCGTCCAGCTTCTCCTCGTGCTCGACCTCGCCCTCATGTTGATGTTGGGCGCCGTCGTCGCCTCGCGGATCGTGCGGCTGTGGAGCGAGCGGCGGCGCGGGTCGGCCGGCTCGCGGCTGCATGTTCGGCTGGTCGTGTTATTCGGCTTCCTGGCCGCGGCACCGGCGATCGTTGTCGCGGTGTTCTCGGTTCTATTCTTCAACCTCGGCATCGAGGCCTGGTTCAGCGAGAAGGTTCGCACCGCGCTGGACGAATCGCGCGCCGTCGCCGAGGCCTATGTCGAGGAACACCGCCAGAATATCCGCGCCGACCTGCTGGCCATGGCCAGCGACCTCGGGCGCGAGGGTTTCGACGCCATCGCCAATCCGCGCCGCTTTGGGCAGCTTGTCGTCGCGCAGGCGGCGTTGCGCTCGCTGACAGAAGCCGTCGTGTTCGACGGCCGCGGCCGCGTTCTGGCCCGTGCCGGGCTCACTTGGACACTTGAGTTGGAAGGAGTTCCCGCCGGGGCCGTCGAAAGAGCCGATGCCGGCGAGGTCGTCATTTTCAACCCGGATGCGGACGACACCACGACCGCGCGCAACGATCGCGTGCGTGCCCTGGTGCGGCTCGATGAAGTGGCCGAACGTGTCTATCTGCTGGTCGGACGCTTCATTGAGGCGCGCGTCGTCGAACACGCCGATCGCACCCGCCGCGCCGTGGTCGCTTATCAAACCCTCGAAGGACAACGTTCGGAATATCAGATCACCTTTGCCCTGATCTTCGGCGTGGTCGCGTTCCTGCTTCTCCTCGCCGCCGTCTGGATGGGCCTCGTGATGGCGACGCGCATGGCCCATCCGATCAGCCAACTGATCGCCGCCGCCGAACGCGTCCGCAGCGGCGATCTCGCCGCCCGCGTCGGCGAACCCGCCAGCGACGATGAAATCGGCGCCTTGAGCCGCGCCTTCAACCGCATGACGAGCCAGCTCGAACATCAGCGCGAGGAGTTGATCGCCGCCAATCGCCAGATCGACGAACGGCGCCGCTTCATCGAGGCCGTGCTCGCCGGCACTTCGGCCGGCGTCGTTGGGCTCGACCGCGGCGGCCGCATCAATTTGCTCAATCGCGCCGCCTCGCAATTGCTGGCCACCGACCTCGATCGCCGCATGGGCGAGGCCCTGCCCGCGGTCGTCCCGGAGATGGAAGCGTTGGTCGAGGCCGCCGCCGCCGCGCCGGCGCGGCTGGCCCAGGGCCAGATCAACATCATGTGTGCCCGCCGCCAGCGGACCTTCCTCGTGCGTGTGGCGGCGGAGCGCGACGAACGCGAAACCGTCGGATTCGTCGTCACCTTCGACGATGTCAGCGATATCCTGGCCGTGCAGCGCAAGGCGGCCTGGGCCGACGTCGCCCGACGCATCGCCCATGAAATCAAGAACCCGCTGACTCCGATCCAACTTTCCGCCGAACGCCTGAAGCGGCGCTATCTCAGCGAGATCGTCAGCGATCCGGAAACGTTCCGGCAATGCACCGAGACCATCGTGCGGCAGGTCGCCGATATCGGCCGCATGGTCGATGAATTTTCCGCCTTCGCCCGTATGCCGGCGCCGGTGATGCGGGATGAGGACCTGGTGGAATTATGCCGCCAGGCCATCTTTCTCCAGCACCAGGGCAGCCCGGAGATCGAATTCGCCATCGTCACGCCCCCCCACCCGGTCCTGCTGCCCTGCGACGCCCAACAGATTCGTCAGGCCTTGACGAATCTGTTGAAGAACGCGGTTGAGGCGATCCAGGCGCGCGAGGGTCAGGTTGGCGAGGGTGAACCAGGCGGCCTGCCGCGGGGACGCATCGCCGTCACCGTCGTCGCCGGCGTGGGCGAGACCCGGATCGACATCGAAGACAACGGCCGCGGCCTGCCCGTCGACGAACGCGATCGCCTGACCGAACCCTATGTCACGACGCGGAGCAAGGGCACCGGGTTGGGCTTGGCCATCGTCAAGAAGATCATGGAAGATCATGGCGGCGAGCTGACGCTTGAAGACCGCGAAGGCGGCGGCGCTTGCATTCGCATGATTTTCAGAAGAAACGATACGGACAGCGCCGCCGAATCCAAGCCCACCGTCTACCGCCTTAAGGCCGCCCATGGTTCATGACATCCTGGTCGTCGACGACGAGGCCGATATTCGGTCCCAGATTGGCGGCATCCTTTCCGACGAGGGTTATCAGACGCGCGCAGCCAGCACGGCGGCCGACGCCCTGGCGTCCTTCCGGTCTCGCCGTCCGAGCCTTGTACTCCTCGACATCTGGCTGGACGGAAGCGACGTCGATGGTATGGGGGTTCTCGAGGCGATCAAGCGTGAACACCCGGCCACACCCGTTGTCATGATCAGCGGCCACGGGAACATCGAAACCGCGGTCGCGGCGATCAAGCGCGGCGCATATGATTTCCTCGAAAAGCCCTTCAAGACCGACCGGCTGCTGCTCCTCGTCGAGCGCGCGATCGAGGCCGCGCGGCTGCGGCGGGAAAACGAGGATCTGCGCTCGCGCGCCGGCGGCGATTTGGAGCTGACCGGCGCTTCGGTCGCGATCAACCAGGTGCGTCAGTCAATCGACCGCGTGGCGCCAACCGGCAGCCGCGTCATGATCACCGGGTCCGCCGGCGTCGGCAAGGAGGTCGTCGCTCGCCTGATCCATGCGCGTTCACGCCGGGCGGCGGGTCCGTTCGTCGCGCTCAACTGCGCGACTATGCACCCCGATCACGTCGAACGCGAATTGTTCGGCGGCGGCGATGGGGAAACCGGGCCGCGCAAGCCGGGAACGCTGGAACGGGCGCACGAGGGCACGTTGTTCCTCGATGAGGTCGCCGACATGCCGCTCGAAACACAGGGCAAGATCGTGCGCGTGTTGCAGGAGCAGACCTTCGAGCCGGTCGGCGGCAACATGCGGATCGAAGTCGACGTGCGCGTGGTCGCGGCGACCAATCGCGATCTCTCCGCCGAAATCGCGGCGGGCCGCTTTCGCGAGGATCTGTTCTACCGCCTGAATGTCGTGCCCATTCGCGTGCCACCCTTGCGGGAGCGACGCGAGGACATCCCGCCGCTGACCCGCGCCTTCATGAAACGCACGGCCGAGGCATCGGGCATTCCGGCACGACAGATCGCCGACGACGCCATGGCCGCTCTCCAGACCTATGACTGGCCCGGCAATGCGCGCCAGTTGCGCAACGTCGTCGAATGGCTGCTGATCATGGCGTCGGGCGAGACCAAGGACTCGGTGCGCGCCGAGATGCTGCCACCCGAATTGCGGAATTCCGCGCCGGTGACGTTGCGCATGGACAAGAGCAGCGAAATCATGACCCTGCCGCTACGCGACGCCCGCGAGCTGTTCGAGCGCCAGTATTTGCTCGCGCAGATCACGCGTTTTGGCGGCAATATTTCGCGCACGGCAACCTTTGTCGGGATGGAACGTTCGGCGCTCCATCGCAAACTCAAGGCGCTGGGCGTACATGGCAGCGACCGGCCCCACGGATACGAAGCGTGAGCGAAGTACCCGCGCGCAGCGGTCGGCTCACGACCTAAGCAATCCTATAGCCATGTCGAGAATCGCCTATGTGAACGGGCGTTATGTCCCGCACCGCCAAGCCATGGTCCATGTCGAGGATCGCGGCTATCAGTTCGCCGACGGCGTCTATGAAGTGCTGGCGGTCAAGGACGGGCAACCGGTCGATGAAACACTCCACCTCGACCGGCTCGACCGTTCGTTGAGAGAAATTCGCATCGCGCCCCCGTTCGGACGAACCGCAATCGCGACGATTTTCAAAGAAATCGTTCGCCGGAATCTGTTGAGCGACGGCGTTCTCTATTTGCAGGTGAGCCGTGGCGTCGCCCGCCGCGATCACGCATTCCCCACGGGTGTCCGGCCATCCGTCGTCGTCACCGGCCGCCGCCCGCGACCGCCGGCAGCCGATGCGATAGAAAACGGCGTCGCCGTCGTCTCCAAACCCGATATTCGCTGGGGACGCTGCGACGTCAAATCCATCGCGCTCTTGCCCAATGCCTTGTTGAAACAAGAGGCGCGCGAGGCGGGCGCCTATGAGGCCTGGCTGACCGACGACAAAGGCGTGGTCACAGAAGGCACCTCGTCCAATGCCTGGATCGTCGATAAGAGCGGACGATTGGTGACTCACCCCGCCGATCACGCCATATTGAACGGAGTGACACGGCAGGTCGTTCTGCGCCTCGCACGCGAGCAGGGCATTGATGTCGTGGAAAGAACATTCACGCTTGCCGAGGCCAAGGCCGCCCGCGAGGCTTTTCTGACCAGCACTACCGTCGGAATCCTGCCGGTTGTGCGCATCGACGAGGCGCCGGTTGGAAATGGAGCACCGGGATTGCTGACCGGCGAACTGCGGCGTACGTATTTCGGCCATCCCGCCGGGGTTGTTTTGGCGGTGCCAACTGGCAATTCGCGACCGGCGAACTAAGTAATAAGCACAGTGCGGCGCGCGGGCCGATTCTTCGCCCGTCATTCGTTGCTGCGTCAAATAAAGAAACAACATAGGACCAATAAGATGACCATAGAAAAGTCACAAAATGTTCAGGATGTGTTCCTGAACCACATACGCAAGAATAAGACCCCGGTGACGGTGTTTCTTGTCAGTGGCGTCAAACTCCAGGGAATCGTCACCTGGTTCGACAATTTTTCCGTGTTGCTTCGCCGCGACGGCCATTCCCAACTCGTCTATAAACACGCCATCTCGACGGTGATGCCGGGAGTCGCGATTTCTCTCTTCGACGGCAACAAAGAAGAGGCCGAGGCCTGAGCGTGGGCGAGGGTGGCACCGATGCCGGCCGTCGACCCACCACCGGTCGCTGCCTCGTTCTTCATCCCATCCTGACCTCGCCCCACGAGGACGCACGCTCCGTCGAGGCGCGCGTCGCCGAGGGTGAGGCTCTGGCCCGAGCCATCGCGCTCGACACCGTGGGCGGTTTTGGCGTGCGCGCCAGGCCGCCGCGGCCGGCGACGTTGTTCGGAAAGGGCAACGTCGAACGTTTCGCGGGATTGGTCGCCGCCGAAAACATCGACGTCGTGGTCGTCGATGGAACCCTGTCTCCCATTCAACAGCGCAACCTCGAGAGGGAATGGAAGTGCAAGGTCATCGACCGCACCGGCCTCATTCTCGAAATTTTCGGGGCTCGCGCACGCACCAGCGAAGGCCGCCTCCAAGTCGAGCTTGCCGCGCTTACCTATCAGCGCAGCCGGCTCGTGCGATCCTGGACGCACCTTGAACGCCAGCGCGGCGGCTTCGGCTTCCTAGGCGGCCCCGGCGAGACCCAACTCGAATCCGATCGGCGCCAGATCGGCGAGCGTATCGCCCGCCTGAAAAAGGACCTGGAAGGGGTCAAACGCACGCGCGGGCTTCATCGCAGCGCTAGAAAGCGCGTGCCCTACCCGGTGGTCGCCCTAATCGGCTACACCAATGCCGGCAAATCGACCTTGTTCAACCGACTGACGCGCGCTCGCGTGACCGCGGCGGATCAGCTTTTCGCGACGCTCGACCCGACCATGCGCGCCGTTGATCTGCCCTCGGGCCGGCGCATCATCCTGTCCGACACCGTCGGATTCATTTCCGACTTGCCGACCGATCTCGTCGCCGCTTTTCGCGCGACGCTGGAGGAGGTGCGGACGGCCGATCTGATCGTCCATGTGCGCGACGTCTCAAATCCCGACAACGAGGCGCAAAAAGCCGATGTTCTTGCGGTTCTGGACGGGCTGGGACTCGGCGAAGCCTTGGCGACAGGGTTGATCGAGGCGGCCAACAAGGTCGACCGGCTTTCGGCGGAAGAACGTAGCAGCCTGTTCCATCAGGCGGAGCGCGATCCCGCTTTTCTGCCGGTTTCCGCGGTAAGCGGGGAGGGCTGTGAACGGCTCCTTCAGCGCATTGAGGCGGCGCTCAACGCCGCCCGCAACATCGTCGATATCGACCTCGATTTGAGCGACGGCGCGGCCCTGTCATGGCTCTATCGCCGCGGTGAAATCGTCGAGCGCCATGACAATGGACAACGAACGCATTTGCGTGTCCGCCTTGACCCGGCCGATCAGGCGCGGTTCGAGCGGCGCCAGCACGAAGGCGAACCCGGTTCCCCGGCCGGCTCTCCGACCTGACTCGCCTGCGCCGCGAGATTTCCTCGGAAACAGCCATCGCCATGCCCCATCCCGATCTCGATCGCGTCGCCGCGATTATTCGCGCGGCCGCGGCCGAAGAACTTCTGCCGCGTTATGGGCGGCTCGCCGCCGGCGACATCGACGAAAAGGCGCCGGGCGATTACGTAACGGTCGCCGATGGCGCGATGGAACGCCGGCTCGAAGCGCAACTCGGCGGGCTTTCGCCGTCGAGTCTGGTGGTCGGCGAGGAGGGCGCGTTCTCCGACCGCGCTCTGTTGTCGCGGCTGGGCGAGGCGCAATCGGCCTGGCTTATCGATCCGCTGGACGGGACCGCCAATTTCGCCGGCGGCCTGCCCATGTTTGCCGTCATCGTCGCTTATGTCGCCCATGGCCAGGTTGCCGCGGCCTGGATTTACGATCCCCTCGGCGACCGCATGGCCACGGCCGAAACCGGCGCGGGCGCACAGATGGCCGGCAAACCCATGCGGGTTGCCACCGCCGCCGAGCCGGCGCGGATGCGCGGCGTCCTGAATTTCCGTTACGGCGATCGCGCGATCGTCACCCGCATGGCGGCGCGATGTCATCGCTTGGGCCCACTCATCACACTCGGCTGCGCCGGGCAGGAATATCTCGCGTTATGCAGCGGTAAGCTGCATTTCGCCCAGTACAATCGGCTGCTGCCCTGGGATCACGCTGCCGGTTCGTTGCTGCATCGCGAGGCCGGCGGATACGCCGCCCTGTTTGATGGCGAGGCTTACACCCCGATTGTTCAGGCGGGGCCGTATTTGCTCGCGCCCAACCCGGAAAGCTGGGCGGAAATCCGGTCGATCCTCGCGGACGAGGCGGAGATTTAGCCGGTGCCGGGCGGTGGGGCTCTCTCTGCGCTCTTGGCCTCTTCCCAAAGCGCCTCCATCTCGTCGAGATCGGATTGCTCCGGTGTCTTTCCGCGAGCGGCGAGGGCGGCCTCGATCCAGTGAAAGCGTCGCTCGAATTTGGCGTTGGCGGCCCGCAGGGCGCCTTCCGCGTCGGCACCGGCATGGCGAGCGACATTGACGCAGGCGAACAATAGATCGCCGATTTCCTCGGCTAGTTTTTCAGACGACGATCCGGCCAGTTCCTGGCGCAGTTCGCCGATCTCTTCCTCGACTTTATCGAGAGCCGGCGCCACGGATTTCCAGTCAAAGCCCACCCGCGCCACGCGCTTTTGAAGTTTCTGAGCCCGGAGCAGTGCGGGAAGGGCGAGGGGCACATCGTCCAACACGCTCGGCCGGGGGGAACTGTTGGGCTTCTTGGCGTGACGTTCCGCGGCCTTGTGGCTCTCCCAGGCCACGGTCTGGGCATCGGCATCGGCGATCCGGGCAGTGCCAAAGACATGCGGATGGCGGCGGGTCATCTTGTCCGCGATGGCTTCGGCAACGGCCTCGAAATCGAACGCGCCGGCTTCCTCCGCCATTCGGGCGTGAAACACGACCTGAAACAGAAGGTCGCCGAGTTCTTCCTTGAGGGCGCCTAAGTCGCCACGGGCGATCGCGTCGGCAACCTCATAGGCCTCCTCGATCGTATAAGGCGCGATCGAGGCGAAATCCTGCTCGCGATCCCAGGGGCAGCCTAGGGTTGGATCGCGCAGCCGAACCATGATTTCGAGCAGCCGGGCGACGGCCGGGGATAGCGGCAAGACCGACGTCACTTTATTGCATAATATATATTATGGGAAATATAGGAATATCCCATAATATATGGGTGTTAGCTAACATCAATTGTCATTCCGTCATAGGCTGGCTCTACGCCGCGCGGTAGCCGGGCCGCGAGTTCGTCGTAGTCCAGCTTTTCATTCATGTGGGTCAGGATTGCACGCCTTGGCTTTACTTTATCGATCATCGCCAGCGCCCGCTCCACATTGGCATGGGTTGGATGGCTTTCGTAGCGCACGCAATCGACGATCCACGTATCGATATTTTTCAATATTTCCAATGAACTGTCCGGAATATCCAATGCATCGGTTGAGTACGCGATTCTGCCCATTCTGAAACCCAGGGTGCGGCCGGCTGTCCCATGATCCTGTTCGAAAGGAATAACGCTCAAACCATTGATTTCAAAAGGACCGTCAATTTCGATACCGGTCAGCACCGGACGATGGAAGAAACGGTTCGCCGCCTGCGGCTTAAAGGCGTAACCGAAGCGTTCCTGAATTTGAGCCATGGCCTCGGCGCTGGCATAGGCCATTACCGGCCGCTGGATGATGCGGTTAACGCAGCGAAGATCGTCGATGCCGTGCACATGGTCGGCGTGGGCGTGGGTATAGAGAACCGCGTCCAGGGCGCCTACCCCGGCGGCCAGAAGCTGCTCGCGCAGGTCCGGCGAGGTGTCTATCAGAACCGTCGCCCGGTCGGTCTGAGCGAGTATGGACGCCCGGAGCCTGCGGTTCTTCGGATTGGCCGGATTGCAAGCGCCCCAGTCGCCGCCGATTACGGGTACGCCGCCGGAGCCGCCGCAGCCCAGTATGGTTACGCGGATGCGGCCCAAGGCAGGCTCACCTTGTCGAACAGACGCAAAAAATTGGCCGTGGTTGCCCTCGCCGCCTCGTCTTTGGATACACCCTTCAGTTCGGCCAGCAAACCGGCCGTATGAACGATGAAAGCGGGTTCGTTACGCTTTCCGCGGAGAGGCACGGGCGACAGATAAGGAGCATCGGTTTCGACCAACAGGCGATCCAGTGGCAATACCCGAACGGTCTCCCGTAGGTCGTTGGCGCTCTTAAATGTCAGAATCCCCGACAGCGATATGTAAAAGCCAATATCGACCGCCTGCTCGGCCAGTTCCCGGGACGAGCTGAAACAATGCAACACACCCTTCAGCGCCCCCCGCTTACGGCCCTCGCGCAGCATCGCGATGGTGTCGGCGTCGGCATCTCGGCTATGCACGATCAACGGTAGGTCGCTCTGCATGGCGGCTGCGATATGGGCATCGAAATTGGCCTGCTGAAGCGTCCGCGGCGCATTGTCGTAATAATAGTCGAGCCCAGTTTCCCCGATGCCGACGACCTTGGCATGAGCCGCCAGACCTAACAGGTCTTCACAGCGGACCGACTCGGCCTCCGCCTCATGGGGATGCACGCCGACGGAGCAGAAAACGTCGTCATGCGCCTCCGCGATCGCGCGTACGCCGGCAAATTGCGACAGCTTCGTTCCGATCGTCACCATGGCCCCGACTCCGGCGGCTCGGGCGCGGTCCTTGACCGCGCCCAGTTCGCCCGCGAAATCCGGGAAATCGAGGTGGCAATGGGTGTCGACCAGCATCACCGCCCCTCCACCGCAGCCTCGACGTAACGCGGGAAAGCGCCTTCCGGCTTGGGCAAGACGGTGCCAGGCGTCAATGCAAATTTGCCGTCGAGGCTGGCAAAGGTACGCTCACCGGCGGGCACGCCGAGTTGGTTCAGCATCTTGTCCATGGTCGCCGGCATGAAGGGCTGGGCCAGGATCGCGATGTGCCGAATGGTTTCGGCCAACACCCACAAGACCGTCTTCATCCGCGCCGTGTCGGTCTTCGCGAGCGTCCACGGTGCCTGGCCGTCGACATAACGATTGGCCTCGCCAACCACTTCCCACAGGGCATCGAGGGCTCGGTGGAAGGACTGGTCGGCCAGGTGCGGGCGCAGCCGAGCCAACAGGGCGGCGGACTGTCCCAGCAGGTTGCGATCGAAAGGTTGGAGATCGCCCGGCGTGGGCACGGTGCCGCCGCAATTACGGAGGATCAGGGACAAGACGCGCTGTGCGAGATTGCCGAAATCATTGGCGAGATCGCCGTTGATGCGGTTGACGATGGCACGGTGCGAGAAATCGCCATCGCCGCCAAAGGGCATTTCGCGCAGCAGGAAATACCGCACCGGGTCGAGGCCGTATTTCGCGACCAAGGTAAAAGGGTCGATGACGTTGCCCACGGATTTCGAAATCTTCTGGCCTTCGTTCGTCCACCAGCCATGGGCGAAGACGCGACGCGGTGGCGCCAGATCGGCGGCCATCAGGAACGCCGGCCAAAACACGGCATGGAACCGCAGGATGTCCTTGCCGATCATGTGCAAATCGGCCGGCCAGAATGTGGAGAATTCGGCGCCCTCGACGTCGGGATAGCCGGCCGCCGTGATGTAATTGGTCAAGGCGTCGAGCCAGACATACATGACATGACCGGGCGCATCCGGCACCGGAATGCCCCATTTGAAGGTCGTGCGCGAGATCGACAAATCCTGGAGCCCGGATTTGACAAAACTTATCACTTCGTTACGCCGGCTGGGCGGTGCGACGAAGTCGGGATTGGCCTCATAAAAGGCGAGCAACCGGTCCTGCCATGCCGACAGGCGGAAGAAATAGCTCGGCTCCTCTACCCACTCGACCTCGGCGCCGGTGGGCGCGAATTTGCGGCCACCCGAACCTTCCTTCAATTCGTCCTCGGCGTAGAAGGCCTCGTCGCGAACCGCGTACCAGCCCTTATAACCGCCGAGATAGATATGGCCGTTGTCGCGCAGCTTCCGCCACAATGCCTGGCTCGCGGCGATATGCCGAGGCTCGGTGGTGCGGATGAAATCGTCATTGCTGAAATTCATTGCCGAGGTCAGCTGCCGAAAATTGGCGGAGCCGCGATCGACGAAAGGCTGCGGTTCCATTCCCGCGGCGGCGGCGGACTTCTCCACCTTTTGGCCATGTTCGTCGGTGCCCGTCAGGAAGCGGACGCGGCGGCCGTCCAGCCGCATGAACCGTGCCAGCACATCGCAGGCCAGCGTCGTATAAGCATGCCCGATGTGCGGAACGTCGTTGACGTAGTAAATCGGCGTCGTCAGGTAATAGGTCGGTGGCCCGGCCATCCTCGTCGTCTCCGCGTCTCTATGAAGCTCCGGCTTCTCTTGGCGCCGGGGCCGTGTATCACGCCCGCGCCGCTGCTTCCACGGCCAGGAAGACGTTGAGCAGCACCTGCCGGGGGTCGAGATTGTGGCTGTCGGCGCGACGGACAAGAGCGCCGATCTTGTCCCATGTCTCCAACCACGGATCAAGCCGGGCGGAAGCCGCCGCGAGCCGATCGGTGACATCGTCGCTCGCCATAGCCGCCCCTGGGGCGGCTGGGCGCCTCTCTGCCATTCGCCGGATCAGGTGGGCGAGCCACGCCGTGAGCAGGTCGTATAACAGCCGCCGGGAATCGGCGGCACCCGGCCGGGCGAGGCGACCGGCCATGCCGTGCAGCGCGACCGCATCGAGACGCGGCAGCGTTTGCAGGAGGCCCATCATCTCGCGATGAAGATCGAGCCCTCCCGCCGACCATAACTCCAGCGCCCTGCCCGGGCTGCCATCGACCAGGGCCACGAGGTTTGCCAGGTCCGATTCGCCGATATCGCCAACGTGCCGCCGGATGACCGTCGCGAAATCCTCGGCGGCGAGCGGCGGCAACGAGAGACGACGACACCGCGATCGGATCGTCGGCAACAACCGGCCAGGCGCATGGCTTATCAGAAGCAGAAGAGACCGCGCCGGTGGTTCCTCCAGGATCTTAAGGATGGCGTTGGCGGCGTTTGGATTCAGATCGTCGGCGCTGTCGATGATGACGACGCGCCAGGCGCCGGCCACCGATGTCATGTGTAGAAAATGGCCGATCGCGCGCGCTTCTTCGACGCGCAGCTCGCCGCGCTGTTCCTTCTTGTCTTCGTCGTAGGTGCGTTCGATCACCATCAGGCCGGGATGGGCGCCACTGGCAACCTGGCGCACGACCGGATGGTCTAGAGGCAGGGAGAGCCCGGCATCGCCCGCGCCTCCGGCCAACACGAAACGCGCGAAACGATAGGCCAGCGTGGCCTTCCCGATTCCGCGTTGACCGGCGATCAGCCAGGCATGGTGAATCTTGCCGCTGCGCCAGGCCCTCGCAAAGGCGGCCTCGGCGGCGGCCTGCCCGATCAGCTCGGTGTTGACGCGCGGCGAAACCGCGGCGGCCTCCGTCGACGGCGTCATCCAACCGCCACGCCGAGGCGTTCGCGGACCGCCGCTAGAACCGATGCCGTCGTTTTTTCGATGTCGCCCGCCGCATCGATGAGGACGCAACGACCGGGTTCGGCGCGGGCGATTTCGAGAAAGCCTTCGCGTAGGCGGAGATGAAAATCGCGGTCCATGCGTTCGTAACGGTCCTCGCCCCCTCGCCGCGCCGCGGCCCGTCCCAACCCGAGGTCGACGGGCAGGTCGAAGATCAGCGTCAGGTCGGGAACAAAATCACCCAATGTCAGGCGGTGGAGGGAAGCGATCGCGGCGTGGCCGAGGCCGTGCCCGTGGCCTTGATAGGCCATGGTCGAATCGGCGAAGCGGTCGGTGATGACCCACAGGCCTTTCGCCAAAGCCGGCCGGATTGTTTTGGCCAGATGATCGAGCCGCGCCGCATAATGCAGCAACGCCTCGCTCATCGCCTCCCACTGACCGGGATCACCCTGAACGAGAAGGCCCCGGATACGCTCCGCGCCCGGCGAACCGCCCGGCTCGCGGGTGACTACAGCCTCAATGCCGACGGCGCCGAGCGCGGCCGCAAGACGCGGAGCCTGAGTGGATTTGCCTGCGCCCTCACCGCCCTCAAGGCTGATGAACCGCCCGCGGGGCATGAAGAAGCCGTCCTATTTCACCGAGCCCCACAACAAGTAACCCGCAGCGTTCCCGACCCGCCCCACGAAACCCAAGCGACCGACGTCGGCGCCCGCGACCAAGGGATGTTCCATCGGTGCGGGCAGGTTCGGGCCGGAGACCACGAGTCTGGCGACCTCGGCTCCTTTTGCGATCGGCGCCGCAATTGGACCGTCATACACGACGGAAACTTTGATCTGCGGACGCATGCGGCGCGGCAAGGTCACCATGATGTCGGTGGGTGCAACCAGCGGCACGGTGGCGGCCTTCCCAAGCCAGACGTCGGCTGTTTCCACCGTCGCGTCGGCTTTCGCCAGGGAGTAATTGGCAAACTCGCGGAATGCCCATTCCAGCAGCCTTTCGGATTCCTCCGACCGCGATCTGATGCTGGGCAGGCCGTTCAACACCATGATCAGCCTGCGGCCGTCGCGCACCGCCGAAGCGGTCAGGCCGTAACCGGCGGCTTCGGTATGCCCGGTCTTCAGGCCGTCGACGCCGAGATTTCTGTACAGCAACGGGTTCCGGTTGCCCTGTTTGATGCCGTTGTAGCTGAAATCCAGCTCGGCATCGTAATGGTAGTATTCGGCGAAGTCCTCGATCAGGCGCCAGGCCAGAACCGTCAAATCGCGCGCGGTCATCACGTGATCGGGATCGGGAAGCCCGGAGGCATTCTTGAACACGCTGTTCCGCAGCCCGATCTCCCGGCCCTTGCGGGTCAGCACCTCGGCAAAGGCCTCTTCTGTTCCAGCAAGCCCCTCGGCGAGAACGACGCTGGCGTCGTTTCCAGATTGCACGATCATGCCGCGCAACAGGTCTTCCACCTTCACCCGGGTGTTGACCGACACAAACATTTTCGAGCCGCCGGTACGCCAGGCGCGTTCGCTGACGGGGAGCGTGTCGGTCAGCGATAGGCTTCCTTCGCGGAGTCGGGAAAAGACAACATAGGCCGTCATGATCTTGCTCATCGAAGACGGCGGCATGATCTGGTCGGCGTTTTTTTCGAGTAGAACCGCCCCGGTGGTCGGATCGACGATGATCGCTTGTTTGGCGATCGTCTCGATTGTCGGGTAGAGCCGGTCGGACACCGCGGGCCCGGCGGCCGGTTTGGCCGGGGTGGCTGCCGGCGGTCTGGCCGGCCGCGCGGGCGCCTGTTGCCGCTGGGTCTGCCCCGCAGCTTCGCTCGCGATCATCGCAACGAGGCCCAAAACGCACAAGACCGTTCCGGACAACCGGCTCGAAAAGAAGGCAATCCGCATCGTCAAACTCCGCTCACGAAGGACACGAACGCATCCTGACCAAGGATAACGCCGCTTTTCTCATTCGCCCAGATAGCAAGCGATTGCGACAAAAGCGAGGCGAATCGGGCGCCATCAGCGGGGGTCGACGATGAGACGGGCATCGGGATAACCGACGGCGCCGATTTTCTCCAAGAGGTTGTCGGCTTCCGCGACCGAGGCCACCGGACCAACGCGGACGCGGAAAAGCGGGCGCCCGTCTGCATTCACCTGCGAAATCTCCGTTTTCCCAAAGGGCGTGAGCCGCACTTCGACCCGCCGTGCATTCTCGAAATTGGCGAAGGCGCCGGCCTGAATGAAAATCCCCGTCGGCCTTACCGGCTCGATCCTGAACACGGCGGCGGACTCGGCGGTTGCGTTAAACTGCGGCAGCGGCGTCACCGGCCCCGCCCGCGGCAAGAGTTGCGATGGCGGCGGCGACGAGGCTCCAAAGCCGGGCGGCGGCGGAAGCGCCTCACTCTGAACCGACACCCGCGGTGCCGCCGCGATCGCGACACGCTCCTCGGCCGGCGTCTGGTTCCCGAGCATAGCCAGTTTCAGCGAGCGGCTTTCGTCGGCCATGAGCTCGACCCGCACCTTGGCCGTTCCCTGAACCTCAAAACCCAGAAGCTGCGCCCCGCGCCGCGAAACATCGAGGATGCGGCCTCGCGCGAATGGCCCGCGATCGTTGACCCGCAGCATGATTTGCCGGCCATTCTCCAAATTGGTAACTCGAACTACGCTCGGCATCGGCAATGTCTGATGCGCCGCGGTCAGCGCGTTCATGTCGTAGACTTCGCCATTCGCCGTCGGCTTGGCGTGGAAATCGGCGCCATACCACGACGCAATCCCGGTTTCATTGTAACTGTAGTTCTCGGCCGGGTAGTACCAGACGCCCCCGATCTGGTAGGGGTTTCCGATCTTGTAGGTGCCCGACGGTTTTGGCGCGACTGGACTTGGGATGCTTTTGACCGCCGTCGCCGCCAATTGCGTTTCCGCGCAGGCCGCGGTCAACAACGCCATCGCCGCCGCGAGAAACGAGAGAGCTTGCCCCCGCCTCATGATTTTGTGGGTCCCCGCCCTGAAAGGCATAGATGCGGTAGGTTAGTCTCCTTCAATACGATCCGCAAGGGTTCCGACAGCGATCGCAAAGAAATTCGAACGGTTCCACTTCAACAATACTCGGAAATTGTTGTAAACGAGGTAAGCGGGGCCGCTCAACCCTTCGGGTAGAACAATCGACGAATCGAGTTGTCGGGTCGGCAAGTCACCGGCATCGGTGCGGCGAATTCCAAGCGCCTGCCACTGGCCGATGGGTTTGACGATATCGAGGTTGGCCAGCGACGCATCGAAACCGGGCGGCAGCCGCACCGGCCGGCCCCAGGTTTCGTCTGCTCGCCATCCCGATTTCGCCAGATAATTGGCGGTCGAGGCCAGAACGTCGGCCCGCGTCGTCCAGATGTCGCGGCGGCCGTCGCCATCGTGATCGACGGCGAAGGTCAGGAAGCTCGAGGGCATGAATTGGCTTTGTCCCATGGCGCCGGCCCAGGACCCGCGCATCGCCCGCGGTTCGATATCGCCCCGATCCAGGATACGCAGGGCGTTCAAGAGTTCTTGGCGGAAGAAGGCGCTGCGCCGTCCATCATAGGCCAAGGTTGCGAGCGCCTGGATAATCGAAAAATCGCCGGTCACACGCCCAAAATCGCTTTCGACACCCCAGAGCGCGACCATGAAGCGCGGCTGCACGCCATAACGCTTGGCGATATCGTCCAGAAGTGCCCGGCTTTCCCGAAGCCTTTCGCGGCCCTTCTCGACCCTGGCGCCGGGAACGACGCGCGTTAGATATTCGGTGAAGGTAATGGTGAATTCCGGCTGCCGCCGGTCGAGTTCCAGCACCCGCGGCAGCGGCTCGATTCCGGTCAGCGCCGCTTGCAGCGTGGCTTTGGAAATGCCGCGTTCGGCGGCCTCCAGCCGCAATTCCTCGAGCCAAGCGGCGAAGGGCTTGTCGGCCGCGCTGGCGGCATGCGCCGTCACCAGCAAAGCCGCAATCGCCGCCAACCACAATCGGCGCCGTCGTTCAGCCACCTTCATCGCGATTGGCCCGGCAGAAACTGATCCGTGCGATCCATCATTCTATAAGCGGCGAGCCCGACCCATTCCTTGAGCGCCGAGGCAAATTCGTCGAGTCCGCGAAAGTTGAAACGCGGCAACAGTTCGTAAGGGCCTTCGGTTCGAAAATCCACCGGAAAAGGTATAACCGGCCAGCCCGCCTTGCGAAAGGTACCGACCGCACGTGGCATGTGCTTGGCGGAGGTGACGAGCAGCCACGCCTCGCCCGGTTGGGGATCGGCGACTTCCTTGCCGAAGATGGCGTTTTCATAAGTATTGCGGGCCTGGTCTTCGAATTCAAAGCGGCTTGTGTCCAAACCCATGCCGGCGAAGACCTTGCGGGCGTAGTCCGCCTCCTTGACGTCCGGACGGCCGACCGTCCCGGAGCCGCCGCTGAAAACGACCCGGGCCCGCGGATAGAGCTTTACGAGATCCGCAATCGCGAGCAACCGTGTCGCCGCGCCGCCCAGCGCGACCTGGCCGCGCGCCTTGCTGATGAATTGATCGAGCGTTCCGCCAAGAACGATGATTCCGTCCACATTTTCCGGCATGGGCCGGGGAACCGGAAAGCGATTTTCCAGTGTCACATTCAGCCATTGGCCCGCGGGAACGACCGCGAAACCCAACAGCAAGACCATCGTGCCGGAAATCAGGATTCTTCCGATTCGCGCCCAGCCTGTCCATAACAGCACGGCGCCGCCGCATAACGCCAGGAACGCGACATGGGTCGGTTCAGTCAAATCCCACAGAAATTTAGAAAACTCAAAACTCATGGCGCGAGCAACACCGATCCAGGCTATTCGTCAAGGCCCCGCCCACCCGCGGCCACGATGCGACAGCCAATTCGGCCTTTGTCCCGGTGATCGATTGAGTTAAGTAGCTGAATTAGGGCGCGGGATGGGTGGCCGAGCGGTTTAAGGCACCGGTCTTGAAAACCGGCAGGGGTGCAAGCTCCTCGTGGGTTCAAATCCCACCCCATCCGCCAGATTTCGTGCCTCTATTGCGCCGGCTCGCCTTTCCGGAGCCGAAGGTTGAACGCAATCGAG
The DNA here is from genome assembly GCA_009694125.1 of Rhodospirillaceae bacterium. Classification (GTDB taxonomy): domain Bacteria; phylum Pseudomonadota; class Alphaproteobacteria; order CACIAM-22H2; family CACIAM-22H2; genus SHVT01. The sequence goes on from SHVT01000006.1 coordinate 38,657, forward strand.
ATTCGCTCTGCCTCTCCAAAAAAAGGATGGACCATATGCAGGTGCCAGGCCGGGAATAGAAGCATCATTCCCGCGGCCGGCACGAAAGTCTGCTTGTACCCGAAATCGAAACCAGGGATCGGCAGCGCCGCGGCGGCGGGACGCGGATCCTGAAACTCGATGATCCCGTTCAGCGGACGATCGGGATCGGGCTGGCCGATGTTTACATAATAAACCCCGGACCAATGACTGCCGGGGTGAGAGTGTGAAACATTATAGTTGCCACGCCGGTTGATGTTGGCCCACGCCACCAGATTGCAGTCCTTGCGGACATCGATCGGCCGGTCGCCGCCGGCGAGTTTCATCATCTGCAACGCGCATTCCTCGATCATCCGGCGAAGCGTCGCCCATTCCGGCTCGGGCCAATCGAGAATGTCGGGCTCGGAGCGCCACCCGCCCACATTCGATCGGTTCAATTGACCGGTCCGCATCTCCGGATGTTTGGCCTCGCGCCGTAGCAGGATGCGGTGAAGCGCCGCATTGAGCTCCACCGCATCGAACTGCCTGGCGATCAGCGGCGTGCCGAACGTCACCCACCTGCCCTCGCCGATGTCGATATCCAGCATCATGACGTTATCCCCTCCCGTGCCTTCCCATGGGCGGCGGCTGAATGGGCCGCCCCAAAACCAACCCACATCTCAATGAAAGGTCCCGGGCCGGAAAAAGGTCAACAGGCGGCCGCAGATCAACACACCCACCCAAGAGAACAGCGAAACGCCAACCAGGACTTTGCAGCGCCAGGGAGCCGACGCTCCTGCCCCCAATGTCTTCAACTCGCCGAAGGCCGAGCTATAGAAAATCACGAGGTTGATTCCCGCCACCGCCATCAGGGCAAGTTTGATGTGGAACGCCGAGTTATAGGCATACTGGTCCGCGAAGGCGGAAATGAAACAAAGTCCCGTGATTAGATTGAGAACGTAACCCGCGACGCCAAGAGGAATCAGGCGATGGAGCGCCAATGGGGGTAAGGCCTTGGCGACGCCCAGGACGCGCAGATCGAACAGACCAACCGTGCCGATAAGCAGGGACAATCCGATGTAGTGGAATGTTTCAAGTACCGGCCAAAGCCACCCATTCGCGCGAACGTATTGCGACAACCAGGTGGCGCGAACCCAGATTTCCCAGGGCATGACCTCCATGGCCGTCAACCCTGGAAATCGACGAGAAGGCGGGTGTAGGTGTAGGCGAGCAGTCGTCCGGCCGCAATCGTTCCAACCCAGAGGGTGATCGACGCCAGCGCGAGATTGCGAACCCCGATCATGGAGGCCGCCCCAAACCCAATGGGTGCGACGATCGATCGACGTAGCCGCAGAAGGGCGAGCACGCCAAGAAACATCGCCGCCATCTTGACGTAGAAAAGGGGATTGGTGAGCGCCTTGGTCGGATAGCCGATGCCGAGAAGAATCCCGGAACCGGCGCTGAGCGCGAGTGCGATCCAGAAAACCGGGAGGAATTTCGTCAGGGCCGGCAGCGGTAAATCCGGAAAATAACCCATAAACCGAAGTGAAATGACGAGGCTGGTGCCGGCGACAAAGCCCATCCCGATCACGTGCAGCGTCAACACGCCGGGGAACGCGAACAAGGACTCCGACTCGACCAACCAAGTACTAAGCGGACTTTCCTCGATCAGTCGAAACAGCGCATCCATGAAAACCGCCTTAGGCGAAACTCGCGAGAGAGACTCTACCGGTTCGGGCGCGTGGATGCGCCGACGACCAGCATTGGCCCCGGACGGTCTCGGCGGATTTCTCGATCCTCATGCGCGCCGATTTATTGGGAACGCGCGGCCGCCGAGGAACGGTATTGGGTATTGTGGGTAATCGGAATCCGGCGGCACGATTTTCGTCGCGCCGCCGGATTCGGTCGAAGATGCCGAGGATGCCCGCTTATTTCTTCAGGGCGGCGGGCACCGGCCAGATCATGTAAGGGTTGGACCAATGCTCCGTTACCGTCAGATCGGCGGTCACGACATTGTCCACCTTCATTACGACCTTGGTCGGGAAAAAGACGTGCATGTCGAGATCGTCGTTTCTCCAAGGTCCGGAGAAATCGGCGGAGTAGACCTTCCCCCCGACCGTCGTTTCGGTGTGAATGATATTACCTTTGGCGTCGAGCGTGACGCGCAAATCCGCCCCGATCTTCGGAACCGGAATAATCAGCTCGCGCATGCCATTGCGGCTGGCCAGCTTGATCTTGTCGATGGCTTGCCGGCCCATGGTGGTGACCGCGCCGGGCATGAGATAGGCCGGGATCAGCCGTTCGATCACCGAGGTCTTCGCCGGTCCGGAGTAATTGCCCGGTTTGGATTCGTCCCAGGCCAGATCGCGGGCCGCCACGATGATTTCGCGAGACGTGCCGCGGGTGATGTCCATGCGGACGGCCGGCAGCCGGTATTCCATGCCAAACACGACCTTGGCCGGTTGGCCATTGTAGGTTCCGGTACCGGTGAATTCCCATCCGTCGATGGCCTCGGACAGGGTGACGTGGGTGGCGCCGCCGTAGCTGTTGTCGCGCGTCACGCCCAGCGCGTCGCTGGCGGCGATCAACGCCCGAACCGGCTCAAGATTGGCTTTGGCGCTTTCGGGCAGCCGGTATTTGTACCCGTCGATGATGATAACGCCGGGAGGCAGAACAACCGCCGGGGGCGCGGCCGGGGCCGCTTGTTGCGCCCAAACTGAGGTCGCGACCACGCCCGAGGCGGCACCCGCGATCAGGGCCAAGAAGAGAGATTTTCTCGAAAACATCGGTCAACTCCTGAATGTTTGGCCCGAGCCGGGCCGTTGAAAATGTGGAATCAACGTATTTTCGGCCTCAACCGCTGCGGGTGGGTGAGGTGGTCAGCTGCCGATCGCGCTCGTCGCAAGGCAGGGTTTCGGCCAGCCAAGCGTTCGGGTCGGGATTGAAGGTGCGGACGATCGGGTTGACCTTGAACGGCTCCTGCAGATATTCGGGGTCTTCGACGGTCGCCTCCCAACGAAGTTGGTTGCCCGTGCGAGTCAGCCGCTCGGTTACCTTCATATCGAAGCCGTGAAGCCACCCATTTTTGTGAATCCAGCTGGAATCGGTGAATCCGATGGTTTCGATGACCAGCGAGTCGCCCTCCCATTTTCCGACGGAATCGCCGTACCAGGTCTCCAGGGCGACATTGATCTTGTTAGGGGGCTTGTTGAGTTTGATGAACCGGATTTTATCGAAGGTAAAACCGCCATTGTAGATCAGCAGCACTTCGTCCGGCAGTTCCACGATGCGGGCCGGCGCGCCGATTCTCGGCAATCCCGCCGGCCTGCAGTGATTTTGCGGGTCCTCCCAGTTGCCCAACGCGTCGGCCTGGCGAACCGCTTCCCAATGTTCGGGTTTGTAGATCGGCTTGTTCGGATCGTTGGCGCGGATCAGCCCGCCGTCTTCCTCGAAGCCGCGGAAGGTACCGCCGCGTCCGGCGAAGGTTATCCCCTCAACTCCGGA
>SHVT01000007.1 GCA_009694125.1 Rhodospirillaceae bacterium
CATTCGATCGTCGACCTCCAGGCTGCCATCAACCGCTTCCTCGCCGAAACCAACGCCGCGCCCAGGCCCTTCACTTGGACCGCCGATCCGGACAAAATCATCGCCGCCGTCAGACGCGGGCACCAAGTGTTAGATTCGATCCACTAGGCAAGCCAGTAATTCTAACGGCGGAGAGTTGATCCCGGTTCGCTATCGCGAAAGCTCGCGGCCACACCGGGGTTCACGCGCTACGTTGTCAGCGTTATTCAAGAAGACAGAGGGACCGAAATGCGTATTGGGGTTCTGACCGGCGGGGGCGATGTTCCCGGGCTTAATGTCTGCATCAAGGAGATCGTCCATCAGGCGGAGGACAACGGATGGGACGTTGTCGGCATTAAACGCGGATGGGCCGGATTGCTGCGTTTCGATGTCGACGATCCAAAGGCCAGCGACGAATGGACCGCGCCGCTCAATCGCCAAGCCGTCCGAACCGTCGATCGTACCGGCGGCACGTTTCTGCGCACATCCCGTACCAATCCGTCCCGGGTCAAAATCGAGGATCTGCCGAAGTTCCTCGCCGGCCTTAGGCCCAAATCCGGAGAGGAGACCGTCGATTGCACGCCGCATGTCCTGAAGGTCCTGAAACATCTCAGGCTGGACGCCCTCGTCTCCATCGGCGGCGACGACACGCTGTCCTACTCGGTACGGCTGACCAAGGAGAATTTTCCGATCGTCGCCGTGCCCAAGACGATGGACAACGACGTTTTCGGTACAGACTATTGCATTGGTTTTTCGACCGCTGTGACCCGAGCCGCCGACCTCATAACCAGCCTTCGCACCCCGACCGGTAGCCACGAGCGCATCGCGGTCATCGAGCTGTTCGGTCGCAATAGCGGCGAATCCGCACTGATCAGCGGACTTCTCGCCGGCGTCGACCGCGTCCTGATCAGTGAAGTCCCCTTCGACATCCAAAGGCTTTGCAAACTGGTCGTCGACGATCGCAATAAGAACCCGTCGCGTTATGCGATGGTCGTGCTTTCCGAGGGCGCGACGATGATCGGCGGTGATGTCGTTCAGCACGGCGAAGAGGACGCCTTCGGGCATAAGAAACTCGGCGGCATCGGTGCGATGACCGGCGACGCGATTAGGAAAATAACCGGCGTGGACGTCATGAATTCGCAGCTGACCTATGTCATGCGCGCGGGGCCGGCCGACACTCTTGACCGGATGGTTGCCATGTCCTTTGGCCGTCTGGCGATCGAGCAGCTTAAACAGCGCCGCTTTGGCGTCATGATGGCGATCCAAAAGGGCTGTTACACGACTGTGCCGCTGGAGACGTTTGCTTCAGGCAAGCGGATCGTCGACGTGGCGGAACTGTACGACCCCGAGAATTATCGGCCGCGAATCCGCAATCAGGCGGGAAAGCCGATGTTCCTTTATTAGGGATCGGCGCGAACGGGGAGAAGCGGGATTAGCGGCGAGGGGGAGGCGGAAAGATCGGGGGGCTTTGCGGGCGCAAAGAGGGAATCTCCTGTTTGGGCCCCCAATTTCGCGCGATCGCCTTCGCTAGCTCGATCTGGTCGCCGGTCAGACGTTTCGCGGCCTCTTTGCGGCCCATCGTCGCGGTGTCGTATTCATCGGTCGGCGGTTCCGGCGTGGCGGCGATGTCGAACCAGACATGGGCTTGCAGAAAGTCCTGGCTGACGCCCTGGCCATTGGCATAGAGGAGGGCGAGCGTGACCTGGGCCGGGGCGTGTCCCTGTTCCGAGGCTCGGCTCAACCAAATGACCGCGGAAATTGGATCCTGCAGGGTACCGCGGCCGTTTGCGTGCAAGAGACCGAGGTTATATTGGGCCGTTGAATCGCCCAAATCCGCAGCACTTCGATACCATTTCAACGCCTCGGCGAAATCCTTTTCCACGCCCTGGCCGGTTTCGTAGAGCACGCCCAGATTTGTCTGGGCGCTGAGATTTCCCTGTTCGGCCGAACGGCGGTACCATTTTACGGCTTCGCTGGGGTCCTGGGAGACACCCCTGCCGCTCATATAAAGGAAGGCGATGCTGAACTGCGCGTTCGCGTCATTCTGCTCGGCGAGAGGAAGAAGTTCGGCAAAGGCCACTTGGTAGTCGCCACGCGAAAATGCGCGCCAGGCCTCGTCGAGACCGGCATGCGCCGCTCCGAAGCCGGCAAACGCCGGAAACACGACCAAGGCCAACAGTGCGAGTAATCTGCCCATGACCGATCCTGAATGATTGGCGTGTAGGGAAAAGATTATCATCGCGTGCCGCTTTCCCACAATGGTTTGCGTCATTCTTGTTTACGGGCGCCACCCGGCTCAGCCCACCTAGCGAACAGGGCGCGGTATGGGTAGTCTCCCGCGGCCATGATCGCGACGGATATGAAACAGAGCCCGCTTCCGCCCCTGCAGCTTGTGACCAACGCCGAAATGCGGCGGGCCGAGAGTAGGGCGATCACCGGCGGCATTTCGGCGGCGCAATTGATGGACGCCGCCGGAGCCGCGGTTGCCGCGGCGATCCGCGAGCGGTTCACACCGCGGCCAACGATTGTCCTGTGTGGGCCAGGGAATAATGGCGGCGATGGTTTGGTCGTCGCGCGGCTCCTGGCGGCGGCAGGCTGGCCGACTCGCACTGCGCGACTCGGCGGAGATCAGGATCGGCCAGGCCAATCGCCCATCGATTCGGTGGCCTGCGAGCCGGGCGCGTTGAAGGGGCAGCATCTTGTCGTGGATGCGTTGTTCGGTTCGGGCCTCTCTCGCGCGCTAGTTGGCAGGGCCAGAGAGCTCGTTGAGGCCATCGACGCCCAGGGCCTGGCGTGTGTGGCCGTGGACATGCCGAGCGGCATCGACGGCGACACCGGCAGCATCCTTGGCGCCGCGCCGCATGCCCGCTTGACCGTCACTTTCGGTCGCCGGCGGCCGGGGCACCTCTTGATGCCGGGCCGGCTGCATTGCGGCGAGATATTGGTGGCCGATATTGGCATCGCGGACTCGATGTTCGAGGGTCAGCCCGATCTCCACGAAAACCGCCCCGATCTGTGGATTGCGCGTTATCCTTGGCCGCGACCCGAAGGCAACAAATATACGCGCGGCCACGCGGTTGTTGTCGGCGGTACGAGTATGACCGGCGCGGCACGCCTGGCCGCCGGCGGCGCCCTTAGAATCGGCGCCGGGCTCGTCACGATCGCGGCGCGCCCATCGGCGTTGCCGGGCTACGCCGCTTATAAGCCCTCGATTCTGACGGCTGCCCTCAACGATGCCAGCAACCTAGAGGAGCTTCTATCCGACGAGCGCAAGAATGCGGTGCTCCTCGGCCCCGGCAACGGCCTCGATCTGTCCACGCGGGGTCGGGTCGTGGTGGCCTTGGCGACGCGACGCCCGTGCGTGCTCGACGCCGACGCGCTTTCGGTGTTCGAGGACAACCCGGGCCTGCTGTTCAAATCGATTGGCGGCCCCTGCATCTTGACACCGCATGACGGGGAATATCGCCGTTTGTTCCAGACCGAGGGCGATCGCCTGGCGCGCGCGCGCGCGGCCGCCGCGGCCAGCGGCGCGGTTGTGTTGCTAAAGGGTTATGACACGGTCATCGCCGCCCCTGACGGTAAAGCGGCGATCAACACCAACGCGCCGGCGACGCTGGCGACCGCCGGCGCGGGCGATGTGCTGGCTGGGTTCGCCGTCGGACTGTTGGCGCAGGGAATGTCAGCGTTCGACGCCGCCTGCGCCGCGACCTGGCTGCACGGGGAAGCGGCCGCCGAATTCGGGCCGGGTTTGATCGCCGAGGACCTGGCGGACTCCCTCCCGAAGGCCTTGCGGCGCCTACTGTCGGCTCCATCGATTCCGCCATCATAATACGTTCGACGCGGCAAAAAGGCGATTTATTGGGTTGCGCCTCCCCGGCGATAGCCTATATCTCGCGGGTATGGGTGGTGGTTGACGCCGGCCGTCCCAGCGGGTTAGCCATGCGGGCGTGGTGAAATTGGTAGACACGCCAGATTTAGGTTCTGGTGACGCAAGTCGTGGGGGTTCAAGTCCCTTCGCCCGCACCAGTTTCGCCCTTTGCCAGAGGACGCCTCCTTGAGGCCAGCGAGAAAGCGATAGTCCATGCAGGTCACTGAGATCCAGGCCGAGGGCCTGAAGCGCCAATTCAAAGTCGTCGTCGCGGCCCAGGACATCCAGACCAAGATCGACGATCGGCTCGTGGATTTGGGGCGCAGCATTCGGGTGCCGGGTTTTCGGCCCGGCAAGGTGCCGATGAGTCTTCTCCGGCAGCGCTACGGCGCGTCGGTGACCGGCGAGGTGCTGGAGCGCGTGGTTGCCGACGGGTCGCGACAAGCGATGTCCGATCGTGGCTTGCGCCCCGCTCTCCAGCCCAAGGTGGAAATCCAATCGTTCGCCGCGGGCACCGATCTTGAATTCAACATGGATGTCGAGGTTCTCCCCGACATCAACCCCAAGGATTTTTCGCAGCTCAAACTGGAGAAACTCAAAGTCGATCTGGCCGAGGCCGAAGTCGATTCCGGCCTGGAACGACTGGCGAAATCGCGCGCGCGTTCCGAGCCGCTCAAGGAACAGAGGCCGATCGCCAAGGGCGACATCGCGGTGATCGATTTCGCCGGCAGCATCGACGGCAAGGAATTCGCGGGCGGGACCGCCAAAGGGCTATCCGTCAATGTCGGCGAAGGTCGCCTTCTCCCCGACATGGAAAACGGCCTCGTCGGGCTGCTCGCCGGCAGCCACGCCGATCTCACCGTGAACTTTCCAGCAGACTATGGCGCGCCAACCTTGGCGGGAAAAACCGCCATTTTCCATGTCGACGTCACCGAAGTGCGGGTTCCGGTGGCCGTGGCGGTGGACGACGGGCTGGCCAAGGAAGTCGGGTTCGACGACCTACCGGCCCTGCGCAAGGTCATGCGCGAACAGCTCGATCGCGAATACACCAATCTCGCCCGTGCCCGCCTGAAGCGCCAGCTATTGGACGGTCTCGTCGGTGCCAATGAGTTCGATGTCCCGCCGGGCATGGTCGATATGGAATTCGAGGCGATCTGGAAGAATGTCGAAGCTGAGCGCGAACGCGGCGCTCTGGATCCGGCCGATGCCGGGAAGAGCGACGACGAGCTTCGCGCGGAATACCGTACGATCGCGGCGCGGCGAGTGCGTCTGGGACTGCTGTTGTCCGAGGTCGGGCGGCTCAACAACATTCGCGTCAGTCCCGAGGAAGTGAACCGCGCGATGACCGAAGAAGCACGCCGGTTTCCCGGCCAGGAACGCCAAGTTGTTGAATATTATCGTAAAAACCCGGAGGCATTGGCGAATCTGCGAGCCCCGCTCTTCGAGGATAAGGTCGTCGACTTCATCTTGGAATTGGCCAAGCCGACCGAACGTGTCGTCGGGACGGAGGAGTTAAAGCGGCTAGCCGCGAGCATGGCTGACGCCGCTTCAGGCCCGGACAAAGGCTCCAAGAAGGTCGAGGGCTAGACCCATGAGCCATCCGGTCGAAATTTATGCCAACAATTTGGTGCCGATGGTCGTCGAGCAGACGGCGCGCGGCGAAAGAGCATTCGACATCTATTCTCGGCTACTCAAGGAAAGAATCATTTTCCTTGTCGGGCCGGTCAATGACGCCGTTGCGAGCCTCGTCTGCGCGCAATTGCTATTTCTCGAATCCGACAACCCAAGCAAAGACATATCGTTCTATATTAACTCACCGGGCGGGGTCGTGACCTCCGGTCTGGCGATCTATGACACGATGCGGTACATCCGTCCGGATGTCTCCACTGTGTGCATCGGCCAGGCCGCGTCCATGGGGTCGGTCCTGCTGGCGGCCGGGGCCAAGGGCAAGCGGTTTTCGTTGTCAAACGCCCGAATCATGATCCATCAGCCATCTGGTGGCACTCAGGGACAGGCTACCGACATCGAAATTCAGGCCCGAGAAATTCTATCCATGCGTGCCCGGTTGAACTCGATCCTACAGGATCATACCGGACAGGCGCTCAACACCATCGAAGCCGCGGTTGAGCGCGACAATTTCATGTCACCAGCGGAGGCCAAGAAATTTGGCCTGATCGACGAAGTCGTGTTAAGGCGCCCTGGGCCCGCCGATCTGGCGAAAACCGGGACCTAAAAGTCTCGGCAACGTTAACCATATATTGAGGGCGGAGGCGTAATCTCCCCCCTCAATTGTTAAGACCCCCTACGAAAGTCTGAGAGAGAAAGCGATTTGTGCGGGATTTTGGCGTTGTTCGGCTGGGGCAGGCGAGGCTAACATGAGTCCCTTCTGTTCGCGGCTGACGGTGTTTCAATGAACAAATCCAGCGGCGGCGACTCCAAGAATACTCTTTACTGCTCGTTCTGCGGGAAGAGCCAGCATGAGGTCCGCAAGCTTATTGCCGGGCCAACCGTATTCATCTGCGATGAATGCGTGGAATTGTGCATGGACATCATCCGCGAAGAGCACAAGACGACGTTGGTCAAGTCGCGCGACGGTGTGCCCACCCCGCGCGACATCTGCACCGTCCTCGACGACTACGTGATTGGCCAGGCCCATGCCAAGCGTGTGCTCTCGGTCGCCGTGCACAATCACTACAAACGCCTGTCGCATGGAACCAAGAACAACGATGTCGAGATCGCGAAGTCGAACATCTTGCTGATCGGGCCGACCGGCTCGGGCAAGACGTTGCTGGCGCAAACACTTGCCCGGATCATCGACGTGCCGTTTACGATGGCCGACGCCACGACCTTGACCGAGGCCGGTTATGTCGGCGAAGACGTCGAAAACATCATCCTGAGGCTGCTCCAGGCTGCCGACTACAATGTGGAGCGGGCGCAGCGCGGCATCGTTTATATCGACGAGGTCGACAAGATATCCCGCAAATCCGAAAACCCATCGATCACGCGCGATGTGTCCGGAGAAGGCGTGCAGCAGGCTTTGCTCAAGATCATGGAAGGTACGGTCGCGTCGGTGCCGCCACAGGGCGGACGTAAACATCCGCAGCAAGAATTCCTCCAGGTCGACACAACCAACATCCTGTTCATTTGCGGCGGCGCCTTCGCCGGGCTGGAGAGAATAATTTCGGCGCGCATGCGCGGCACGACCATCGGTTTCGGCGCCGATGTCCGTGGCCCCGACGAAAGACAGACCGGCGAGATACTGAAAGAAGTCGAGCCCGAGGATTTGCTCAAATTCGGCTTGATTCCGGAGTTTATCGGCCGCCTCCCCGTGATCGCTACACTCGAGGAACTCGACGAGGATGCGCTTGTCGATATTTTGATCAAGCCCAAGAATGCGCTTCTCAAGCAATACCAACGTCTGTTTGAAATGGAGGGCGTGCGGCTCGAATTCGCCGACGACGCGCTGCGGTCGGTTGCGCGCAAGGCGGTGAAGCGCAAGACCGGCGCCCGCGGACTGCGTTCGATCATGGAAGGCATTCTCCTCGACACCATGTTCGAGCTGCCCACACTCAATGGCGTCGAAGAAATCGTCATCAATCGCGAGGTCATCGAAGGGCGAGCGCAGCCGCTTTATATCTATGGCGACCGTCGCGGCGATGTTGGGTCCAGCGCCTAGGACTCGCTCTCGTCCAGGCCCGTCTTGAATAAGGGCTGGCCGGAGGCCACCTTCACCATCATCCGACGCACCGTGAGGCTGCGGCGGGGCGCTGAACGTTCTCAGGAACCAAGGTCAGAGGTCCCATGTTAGAGACTCCTCGCGGCACCCAGTATCCGGTTCTGCCGCTGCGCGACATCGTGGTTTTTCCGCACATGATCGTGCCGCTGTTCGTCGGCCGCGAGAAATCAGTGCGCGCCCTTGAGGACGTCATGAAGGACAACAAGCAGATATTGCTCGTCGCCCAGAAAAATGCCGCCCAGGACGATCCGACCGCGGTTGACATCTTCTCTGTCGGAACCATCGGCACCGTTCTCCAACTGCTCAAGCTGCCGGACGGCACCGTGAAAGTCCTGGTTGAAGGCAACACCCGCGCGCGCATCGTCAAATACACGGACAACCCGGCCTTTTTCCAAGCCTATGCCGAGCCCATGGTCGAACAGACCGGCGAGGCCCAGGAACTCGAAGCCCTGGTTCGCACGGTGGTTTCGCAATTCGAGCAGTACATCAAACTGAACCGGAAAATTCCTCCGGAGGTCTTGGTCTCGGTCAACCAGATCGAGGATGCCAGCAAACTGGCCGACACGGTCGCCTCGCATTTGACCCTCAAGATCCCGGAAAAGCAGGAGCTTCTCGAAGCTGAGTCGGTTGTGCAACGCCTGGAGCGCATCTTCGCCTTCATGGAGGCTGAAATCGGCGTTCTTCAGGTCGAGAAGCGAATCCGCAATCGGGTCAAGCGGCAGATGGAGAAGACCCAGCGCGAGTACTATCTCAACGAACAACTCAAGGCGATCCAGAAGGAACTGGGAGAAATCGAGGAGGGTCGTGACGAGGCCTCGGAGATGGAGGACCGGATCAAGAAGACCCGCCTGACCAAGGAAGCACGCGAAAGGGCGATGGGCGAGCTGAAGAAGCTGCGCACCATGAGCCCGATGTCGGCCGAGGCCACGGTCGTGCGCAACTATCTCGATTGGCTTCTGTCGATTCCATGGAAGAAACGCACGAAGATCAAGCGCGACATCAAACTCGCCGCGCGCGTGCTCAACGTCGACCACTATGGCCTTGAGAAGGTGAAAGAACGCATCCTCGAATTCTTGGCCGTGCAACAGCGCATGACGAAGGTGCGCGGGCCAATTCTTTGCCTCGTCGGCCCGCCCGGCGTTGGCAAGACTTCGCTCGGCAAATCGGTCGCCAAGGCGACCGGACGAAACTTCGTGCGCATATCCCTTGGTGGCGTGCGCGACGAGGCCGAGATTCGCGGCCATCGGCGCACCTATATCGGCTCCATGCCCGGCAAGATCGTTCAGGGCATGAAGAAGGCGAAATCGTCGAACCCGCTTTTCCTGCTCGATGAAGTCGACAAGATGGGTGCGGATTGGCGCGGGGATCCGGCGTCGGCGCTTCTGGAGGTTCTCGACCCCGAGCAGAATTACAGTTTCAGCGACCATTATCTTGAGGTCGACTACGACCTTTCGGACGTGTTGTTCCTAACAACGGCCAATACGTTGCGCATGCCCCAGCCGCTGCTCGACCGCATGGAGATCATCCGAATCCCCGGTTACACCGAGGATGAAAAGGTGCAAATCGCTAAGCGCCACCTGATCCCAAAGCAAATGAAGGCGCATGGGCTTAAGAACGGCGAATGGACGCTGTCCGACGGCGCGCTACGCGACCTTATCCGGTATTACACCCGAGAGGCCGGCGTCCGGAATCTTGAGCGCGAGATCGCCAACCTTGCGCGTAAGGCGGTCAAAGACATCCTGATGCGCAAGATGAAGCGCCTCGTTGTCTCGCACCGTAATGTCGAAAAATACGCGGGCGTTCGGCGGTTTCGCTGGGGTGAAGCCGAGGCGGAGGACCTCGTGGGCGTTACCACCGGTCTGGCCTGGACCGAGGTCGGCGGCGAATTGCTGTCCATCGAAGCCGTGTTGTTGCCGGGCCGGGGTCGCGTGACGATTACTGGGAAGCTTGGCGACGTGATGCAGGAATCGGTGCAGGCCGCGAACAGCTATGTGCGCTCGCGGTCGATCGAATTCGGCATCAAACCAACGCTCTTTGAAAAGAAAGATATCCACGTCCACGTTCCCGAGGGTGCGACACCCAAGGATGGCCCGTCGGCCGGCGTGGCGATGATCACCTCGATCGTCTCGGCGCTCACCGGGATTCCGGTCCGCAAGGATGTGGCGATGACCGGCGAGATTACTTTGCGCGGCCGTGTCCTTCCCATCGGCGGCCTGCGCGAGAAGCTACTCGCCGCGCTGCATGGCGGCATCAAGAAGGTGCTGATCCCAAAGGACAACGAAAAGGACCTCGCCGAGATTCCCGACAACGTCAAAAAGGGCATGACCATTATACCCGCGGCCACCGTCGACGATTGCTTGCGCGTCGCTTTGACGCAGCCATTGCAGCCGATTGAGTGGGTCGAACCGAAGGATGACGTGCCGGTCGGCCCGGCGCGGGATGGCGATGTGGGAAGTTTGCGAACGCATTAGACGCGTCTCGGAGCGAGTGTGAGGAAGCCGCCATCTGTTTCCCCTGAAAACTGGGGGAAACTCATTGAGGTCGATTGACGCGGCCGTGGCGCGAAGCTATGACTCTTTGCGTTGGGGCGGCGTTCAGCGTCGACTGAACAGACTTTCCAAGATTGGCAACAAGGGGGATCCCAAGTGAATAAGAATGATCTCGTGACTGCGGTGGCAGACGACTCGGCTCTCAGCAAGACTGTCGCGGCGCAGGCTGTCGAGTCGATGATTAACGTCGTCACTAAAGCCTTGAAGAAGGGCGGTGATGTTCGTCTCGTCGGCTTCGGCACGTTTTACGTGACCAAGCGGGCCGCGAGCGAAGGCCGCAATCCGCAGACTGGGGCGAAAATCAAGATTCCGGCGACCAAGCTGCCGAAGTTCAAGGCGGGCAAGAGCTTGAAGGATGCCGTCAACGGCAGATAGCCGGTCGCTTTTTTTTCCTACGCTGACGTGCCGGCCCGCCTTGTGGCCGGCACGTTTGCTTTTGGGTGCGCCCAAGGGCGTTTCCGCTCTATTGGATTTGAGGACCGCAGAGTAATATTTGCCCGCTACGGGATCGGGCGATTAGCTCAGTTGGTAGAGCATCTCGTTTACACCGAGAGGGTCGGCGGTTCGAGTCCGTCATCGCCCACCAATCTGGCCGGGCCGCCCAATAGACCATGTCGCGCATGGGCCGAATGTGAAGATCGACGGGACTCACTATCGCACGATTTGGGTTGGCGAAGACGGCTGGTCGGTCCGCGTCATCGATCAGACGCGGTTGCCGCATCGCTTCGAGATCATTCGACTCGCCGGGCTCGATGATGCGGCGGCGGCGATTCGCACGATGCGTGTGCGCGGCGCCCCATTGATCGGCGCCACCGCGGCCTACGGCTTGGCCTTGGCAATGCGGGAAGACGCGTCGGAATCCGGGCTAGATCGCGCCCACGATCTTCTGCTGGCGACGCGGCCGACGGCGGTCAACCTTCGCTGGGCGCTCTCCGACATGCGCGAACGTCTGGGGCGGACGCCGGCGAATCAACGGGTGGAGGCGGCCTATGGGCGGGCGGCGGCGATCGCCGACGAAGATGTTGCGATGAACGAGGCGATCGGCGGCCACGGTTTGGCTTTGCTGCGCGACGCCGCACAGCGCAAAAACGACGCCTCGCCGGTGAATATTCTGACGCATTGCAATGCCGGATGGTTGGCCACCGTCGATTGGGGAACGGCGCTGGCGCCTATTTACAAGGCGCACGATGAGGGCCTGCCGATTCACGTGTGGGTGGATGAAACACGACCGCGCAACCAGGGCGCGAGCCTAACCGCGTGGGAGCTGGGCCGGCATGGCGTGCCGCATACTGTTATCGTGGACAATGTCGGAGGCCATCTCATGCAGCATGGCATGGTGGATCTTTGCATCGTTGGCACCGACCGCACGACCGCGCGCGGCGACGTATGCAACAAAATCGGAACCTATTTGAAAGCGCTGGCCGCGGCCGATAATCGGGTTCCATTTTACGTTGCCCTTCCCGGGCCCAGCGTCGATTGGACGATTGAGGATGGGATTCGCGACGTCCCGATTGAGCAGCGCGACGCAAGCGAGGTCTCCGAGATTTCAGGCCTTACGTCCGAGGGTGCATTGATATCGGTCAAGGTAACGCCTCAGGGCAGCGCCGCGGCGAACTACGCATTCGACGTAACGCCGGCTCGGCTGGTCACAGGACTGATAACCGAACGGGGCGTGTGCCCGGCCTCCCGCGCCGGCCTGGCGTCGCTCTATCCCCAACATGCCTGAGCGTTTCCGCTTGCGGCGCGGCCGGCTATTGGTGGCCGCCCTGAGCCTGACATTGCTCCCGGTTGTCGCGCCGGCCTACACGTTTCGCGCGAATGAAGGTGCCCTTCCGCCGGGCAGCACGATGGGCGAGTCATCGACGCGACCGCGCCAGGTATTGACCGTTGAGCGGCAGGGCGGCCGGGTTCCCTATCTGGTAGCACTCGGAAAGGTCGCATTTAACGCGCCCGAAATTTTCGGTGGTCTCGCGCGACAGGCTCGGCTGACCTGCAATGCTTGCCACCATAATGGCGCAAACAACCCGGATTTGTTTATCGAGGGGCTGTCGACGCGGCCGGGTGTCTTCGATCCGACTAACGCGTTGTTCAACCCGAAAACGGATGATGGGATTTTCCAATCCGTCGATATTCCAAGCTTGCGCGGCATCCGCATCACCGGACCCTACGGCCGCGACGGCCGCTTTGCTTCACTGCGCGAATTCACGCGTCATGTGATCGTCGAGGAATTCGCCGGCGCCGAGCCCTCGCCGCTGATTCTAGATGCTTTAGTTGCTTATCAGCAGCAGTTCGAATTCTTGCCCAATCCCATCCTGCGCCCAGACGGCAGATTGATCGATGCGGCGCCCGCCGCGGCGCGCCGCGGTGAGCTTTTGTTTTTCCGCCCGTTTCCATTGGCGCCGGAGTTGAGTTGCGCCGCGTGCCATCCACCGACCGCCAATTTTCTCGATCGCCGTCAGCATGATTTTGGAGAAGGAGCCTTTGATACACCAACCTTGCGCGATGTCCGCTTCTCAGCGCCATTTTTTCATGACGGTCGCTTCCCGGCGCTGGCGCCGGTTGTCGACTATTTCAACGACTTGTTCGGTCTAGGCTTGTCGCCGGGGGATCGAAGCGATCTGGTGGCTTATCTCGACGCCGTGGGCGATGGCGAGAGGCCGGAGGAAGCGATCACGCTCGCGACCGACCTGGCCGATCTGTCCGCGATCGGTGAGGCGCTCGATGGCGCCTTGGCCGACGAGGATAGAGCCTCCGTCGCGCTGGTCGTTGATACGGCCCGCCTCATCTTGAGTGCGATGCATGACCGATATCCGGAACGCGAGGTCGCGGCGCGTCAGGTGCTGGTCGATTGGTCGCTTCAACTTCGGCAGATCGACCGGTTGAGCGGCGAGGACCAATTCGAGGAGGCCAAGCTGGCATTCCGGCAACACCGCAATCGCCTTTCCGCCGACGAGCCAATTCTACGTCAGGCGCAGGCCGCCGCGGGCTATATACGGTAGGCCGTAGGATCGATGTCCTCGCCTTGACACCCTAGGGACCAGGGTTTACACCCACCTCCTCTTCGCGACGGGGGTGTAGCTCAGTTGGTTAGAGCGCCGGCCTGTCACGCCGGAGGTCGCGGGTTCGAGCCCCGTCACTCCCGCCAGCCCCGCGATGCCGCCGGCGCAAGCCGATTTGGGCTCGGGAACAAGATGGAAAGAGTAGTTCTTCCTTCCACGGGGGGGTGATCCTACAATGCGGCGTAATGGCTTTTCCGGCGGGCGGCGGGATGGCCCAAGAACTGCGCTGTTTGCGGCAGCCGATCGAACGATGCGCTGTCGGGGGGATTGACGGCAATGGACGCGATGCTGCGGGAGTATCTGCCCATCCTCATCTTTTTGGGGTTGGCGATCGGTATCGCCACTGTGATGGTGGCGGCATCTTACATCGCCGGGACGCAGCGCCCGGATTCCGAAAAATTGTCGGCCTACGAATGTGGCTTCGAACCCTTCAGTGATGCCCGGCATAAATTCGACGTGCGCTTCTACCTTGTCGCCATTCTGTTCATCATTTTCGACCTCGAAGTTGCGTTCCTGTTTCCGTGGGCCGTTACCCTGGGCCAGACTGGCCTGTTCGGATTTTGGTCGATGGTAGTGTTCTTAGGCGTGCTGACGATCGGGTTCGTATATGAGTGGAAAAAAGGGGCCCTGGAATGGGAGTGACCTCAGGCGCGCCTATTCCTGCCGCCGCCTCGACTTCACCGCTGGCCGGCCCCATCCAACCGGACAACTTTTTCCTTGGCCTCAACCAAGAGGTCGCGGATAAGGGGTTCATCGTCACCCATGTCGACAAGCTGGTTGCCTGGGCGCGCACCGGCTCGCTTTGGCCGATGACCTTTGGCCTGGCCTGCTGCGCGGTCGAAATGATGCATACCGCCGCCAGCCGCTACGATCTCGATCGGTTCGGCTTGGTTTTTCGTCCTAGCCCCCGGCAAGCCGACGTCATGATCGTCGCCGGTACGTTGACCAACAAGATGGCGCCAGCGCTACGTAAGGTTTACGACCAGATGGCGGAGCCGCGTTGGGTCATTTCCATGGGTTCTTGCGCCAATGGCGGCGGCTATTACCACTACTCCTATTCCGTTGTGCGCGGGTGCGATCGCATTGTTCCCGTCGACATTTATGTGCCCGGCTGCCCGCCCACTGCCGAAGCGCTTCTCTACGGAATTCTTCAGTTGCAGAAGAAAATCCGGCGGACCACGACGATATTGCGCTAACCGGCCCCGGCTGAGGCTTCAAACCCCATGACCCTGTCACTCACGGACCTTGGCGATTACGTCAATTCCAAATTGTCGCAACTGGTCCTCTCATCCGACGTCAGGCTGGGTGAATTGACGATTGGGGTGCGGACGCGCGCGATCGTCGAAATCCTGACCTTCCTGCGCGACGATTCACGCTGCGCCTTCACACAGCTCGTCGACCTCTGTGGGGTGGATTATCCCGCCCGCGACCAAAGGCTGGAGGTCGTGTACAACCTGCTCAGCGTCACCAACAACCAACGCATTCGCGTCAAGGCCGCGACCGATGAAGTCACGCCGGTACCGAGCGTGACCGGCGTTTTTAAATGCGCCGGGTGGTATGAGCGCGAGGCTTGGGACCTCTACGGGATTCTCTTCTCGGATCATCCGGATTTGCGCCGAATCCTGACCGACTATGGATTCGAGGGTCACCCGATGCGAAAGGACTTCCCGCTGACCGGGTTCGTCGAGGTGCGTTACGACGATGAACAGAAGCGTGTCGTTTATGAACCGGTGAAACTCGCGCAGGAATTCCGCACCTTTGACTTCCTCAGCCCCTGGGAAGGTATGACGCAGCTTCCCGGCGACGAAAAGGCGCAGGATCCGCGCCAATGACCGACGTTCAGATCAAGAATTTCACGATGAATTTCGGGCCGCAGCATCCCGCGGCTCATGGCGTGCTGCGGTTGGTGTTGGAGTTGGATGGGGAAATCGTGGAGCGTGCGGATCCCCATATCGGATTGCTTCATCGCGGCACCGAAAAGCTCATCGAGCACAAGACCTATCTTCAGGCCGTGCCCTATTTCGATCGGTTGGACTATGTCTCGCCGATGTGCCAAGAGCACGCCTTCGCCCTGGCGGTGGAGAAACTCCTGGGACTGAAGGTGCCGCCGCGCGCCCAGCATATCCGCGTGCTGTTCAGCGAAATCACGCGCATTCTCAATCACATCCTCAACATCACGACATTCGCGATTGATGTCGGCGCGATGACGCCGCTGCTCTGGGGTTTCGAGGAGCGCGAGAAGCTCATGGAATTTTATGAGCGCGTCTCCGGCGCTCGGCTGCACGCCGCTTATTTCCGGCCCGGCGGCGTTCAACAGGACATGCCAGCAGGGCTCGCCGACGATATCTGGGCGTTCACCGAGACCTATCCCAAGATCATCGACGACATTGAAAGCCTCCTCACCGAAAACCGCATCTTCAAGCAGCGCACCGTCAATATCGGCGCCATTTCGCAGGCGGATGCTCTTAACTGGGGCCTGACCGGTCCCATGTTGCGAGCCTGCGGCGCGGCCTGGGATCTTCGCAAGGCCCAGCCTTACGATTCCTACGCTCAGATGGATTTCGACATCCCCGTCGGCAAACACGGCGATTGTTATGATCGTTATCTCGTCCGCATGGAGGAAATGCGACAGAGCCTGCGCATCATGCGGCAAGCGCTGAAGGAAATGCCCGACGGCCCGGTCAAGGTTGACGACCAGAAAGTGTCGCCGCCGCGCCGCGCCGAAATGAAACGCTCGATGGAGGCGCTTATCCATCACTTCAAGCTGTACACCGAGGGTTACCACGTTCCGGCCGGCGAAACCTACACAGCCGTGGAAGCGCCCAAGGGCGAGTTCGGCGTCTACCTTGTGGCCGACGGCACCAACCGGCCCTATCGCTGCAAGATTAGGGCGACGAGCTTTCCCTTCCTCGCCGCGCTGGATTTCATGTCGCGCGGCCACATGCTAGCGGACGTCGTTGCGATCATCGGGTCGATGGACATAGTCTTCGGGGAGGTCGACCGGTGACCTCGAATCCCGCCAAAGCGGTTCAGCCCAAGAGCTTTGCGTTTACGGCGGAGAATCTGGCCCGGGCTCAGAAGATCATCGCCCGCTATCCGCAAGGGCGACAGGCGAGCGCCGTGCTGCCGCTGCTCGATCTGGCACAGCGGCAGGCCGGCGGCTGGTTGCCTCTGGCGGCGATGGATCATGTAGCCGGCATTCTCGAAATGGCCTCCATTCGGGTCTACGAGGTCGCGACGTTCTATTCGATGTTCAATTTGGAGCCGGTGGGCCGCTACCTCGTCCAAGTCTGCACGACGACACCGTGCTGGCTGTGCGGCAGCGAGGCGGTGGCCAAGGCGTGCGAAGACACGCTCGGCATTCGTTTTGGCGAGACCACCCCTGATGGGCTCTTCACGCTGAAAGAGGTCGAATGCCTCGGCGCCTGTGTCAACGCGCCGATGGTCCAGATCAACGACGATTATTATGAAGACCTGGATGCCGATCGCGTTCGGGCGGTGCTTCAGGCCCTCAAGGCCGGCACCAAACCCAAGCCCGGGTCGCAGACGGGGCGGCAGACCTCGGCGCCAGCCGGTGCGCCCACGACATTGACCGCGGCCAAGGGCGCGGGAGGTTCCTGATGCTGCGCGATAGCGACCGCGTCTTCACCAATCTGTACGGTCAAGCCGACTGGCGCCTGAACGCCGCGCGCGCGCGCGGCGACTGGGACGGGACCAAGGATCTGATCGCGAAGGGTCGCGACTGGATGGTCGAGCAGGTCAAGGCCTCCGGGCTGCGCGGGCGCGGCGGCGCCGGCTTTCCCACCGGTCTCAAATGGTCGTTCATGCCTAAGCAGCCGACGGGTCGGCCGCACTATTTGGTGGTCAACGCCGATGAAGGCGAACCGGGAACCTGCAAGGACCGGGACATTCTGCGCCACGATCCGCATAAATTCCTGGAGGGGTGTCTTTTGGCCAGTTTCGCCATGGGCGCCGGCACCTGTTACATCTACATTCGTGGCGAATTTTATGCCGAAGCCTCGAACATGCAGGTCGCCATCGACGAGGCCTATGCCGCCGGATTGATCGGCAAAAACGCCTGCGGATCCGGGTTCGATTGCGACATCCACCTTCACCGCGGAGCCGGCGCCTATATCTGCGGCGAGGAGATGGCGCTGATTGAGAGCCTTGAGGGCAAGAAAGGCCAGCCTCGGCTGAAGCCGCCGTTTCCGGCCGCGATGGGCCTCTATGGCTGTCCGACGACCGTCAACAATGTTGAGACCATCGCTGTCGTTCCCGCGATCTTGCGCCGCGGCGGCGCATGGTTCGCCGGAATCGGACGGCCCAAGAATTCCGGCACCAAGATTTTTTGCATCTCCGGCCATGTGAACAAACCGTGCAATGTCGAGGAGGAGATGGGCATCCCCATGCGGGAGCTGATCGATAGGCATGCCGGCGGCGTTCGCGGCGGCTGGGACAATTTGCAGGCAGTTATTCCCGGCGGCTCGTCGGTCCCGGTCTTACCCAAATCGATCTGCGACACCGTGCTGATGGACTTCGATGCGCTGCGCGATGTGCAGTCTGGCCTGGGCACGGCGGCCGTCATCGTCATGGACAAATCGAACGACATCGTGCGTGCCATTGCCCGGTTATCGAAATTCTACAAACATGAGAGCTGTGGCCAGTGCACGCCGTGCCGGGAGGGCACAGGCTGGATGTGGCGGGTGATGGAGCGCCTCGTTCGCGGCGACGCCCGCATTGACGAAATCGATGCGTTGGAGGAAGTCACACGCCAAGTCGAGGGCCACACGATCTGTGCCCTTGGCGATGCGGCGGCTTGGCCTATTCAAGGGCTCATCCGTCATTTTCGCCCG
Organism: Rhodospirillaceae bacterium; assembly: GCA_009694125.1. GTDB lineage: Bacteria > Pseudomonadota > Alphaproteobacteria > CACIAM-22H2 > CACIAM-22H2 > SHVT01. The sequence continues at coordinate 18,084 of SHVT01000007.1, forward strand.
GAGCTCGAGCGCCGCATCCATGCGCGTGCCGCCGCCGGCGCGGCGCACGCGGCGGAATAGGGGAAGGTCATGCCAAAGCTCGTCATAGATGGCCGCGAAATCGAAGTTCCCGCGGGCGTCACGGTGCTGCAGGCGTGCGAAGCCGCCGGAGTCGAGGTGCCGCGATTCTGCTACCACGAGCGCCTGTCGATCGCCGGCAATTGCCGCATGTGCCTGGTCGAGATGGAGAAATCGCCAAAGCCAATTGCTTCCTGCGCCATGCCGGCCGCCGATGGAATGGTCATCCGCACGGATAGCCCGATGGCGAAGAAGGCACGCAAGGGTGTGATGGAATTTCTCCTCATCAACCACCCGCTCGATTGCCCGATCTGCGACCAGGGCGGCGAATGCGATCTGCAGGACCAGGCCATGGCCTATGGATTCGATCGCAGCCGCTATATCGAGAACAAACGTGCGGTCGAGGACAAGGAATTCGGTCCGCTGGTTAAGACTTCAATGACTCGCTGCATCCATTGCACGCGTTGCATCCGTTTCGCGACCGAGGTTGCCGGCGTCGAGGATTTGGGCGCTACCGGGCGCGGCGAACACATGGAAGTCGGTACCTATGTCGAAAAGGCGCTGGCATCCGAGATGTCCGGCAACATCATCGATCTGTGCCCCGTCGGCGCGTTGACCTCGAAGCCCTATGCCTTTACGGCGCGGCCCTGGGAACTGCGCAAGACCGAATCGGTCGACGTGATGGATGCGATCGGCAGCAATATCCGCGTCGATGCGCGCGGAAACGAGGTCATGCGCGTGTTGCCCCGCCTGAATGAAGACATCAACGAGGAGTGGATCTCCGACAAGACCCGTTTTGCTTGCGACGGGTTGAAGCGCCAGCGTCTCGACCGGCCTTATGTGCGGCGCCGCGGCAAACTCGTCGAAGCCACCTGGCCGGAAGCCTTCGGCGCCATCGCCGAGGCGGTTAAGGACCTCTCCGGCGAAAAAATTGCCGCGATCGTCGGCGATCAATGCGACGCCGAATCCATGGTCGTGCTCAAGGACCTGGTGGCGCAGCTGGGCTCGCCGAACGTCGACTGCCGCCAGGACCGAGCCAAGTTGGATGCTTCCTGCCGCGCCGGCTACTTGTTCAACACGACCATCGCCGGTATCGAGAGCGCCGACGTCGCGCTCTTGATCGGCACCGATCCGCGGCGCGAGGCGGCAATCGTCAACACGCGCTTGCGGAAGCGCCACCGGATGGGCGGATTTGCGGTCGGCGTCATCGGTCCGCATAACGATCTCACCTACAAATACGATTACCTGGGCGGTGGCGGACAGACCTTGGTCGAACTTGCCAACGGCCGGCATGGCTTCGCGGAGAAATTGAAGGCGGCGAAACGCCCGATGCTGATTCTTGGGCAAGGCGCGTTGGCGCGGCCCGACGGCGCCGCCGTTCTCGGCGTTGCGCGCAAACTGGCGGAATCCTTCGGCATGGTTCGCGGCGCCGATCATGCATCTGGCGCATGGAACGGGTTCAACGTCCTGCACACGGCCGCCGCGCGCGTTGGCGGGCTCGATCTCGGCCTCGTTCCCGGCCCCAAAGGGCGCGACGTCGCCGGTATCCTGGACGGCGCCGAGGCCGGCGATATCAAGGTCGTCTTTCTTCTTGCGGCCGATGAGATCAATACCAAGCGCCTCGGCAAGGCCTTCGTCATCTATCAGGGGCATCACGGTGATTCCGGCGCGCAGCGCGCCGATGTGATCCTGCCCGGCGCCGCCTACACCGAAAAGAACGGCACCTATGTCAACACCGAGGGTCGGGTGCAACACGGCTATGCGGCGATCTCGCCGCCCGGCGACGCGCGGGAGGACTGGAAAATCTTGCGTGCGCTGTCGGAACGGCTCGGCTTCAAGCCCGCCTACGACAGCCTGAAGCAGGTGCGTGCGCGGCTGAACGAGGTCAGCCCTACCTTCGGTCGCCCTGACGCCATTGTGCCCTCCGCCTGGGGCCAGTTCGGTCAAGCGCAGTCACAAGTGCAGCCGCAGCCTTTCCTGTCGACGGTCGTGAATTTCTACATGACCGATCCGATCGGCCGGGCGTCCGTCACGATGGCGAAATGCACGCAAGCCTTCGTCCTGAAGTCCGCCGGAAAGACGGGCACCGATGGCTGATTTCTGGAATTTCTATGCCTGGCCGACGATCATCATCGTCCTCCAGATCGTGGCGATCGTCGTGCCGCTGCTGGTGGCCGTCGCCTATCTGACGCTGGCAGAGCGTAAGGTGATCGGCGCCATTCAGCTCCGCAAGGGCCCCAACGTCGTCGGTTGGTTCGGGCTGCTTCAGCCTTTTGCCGACGGTTTGAAGTTGTTCCTCAAGGAGACCGTGGTTCCGAGCGGCGCCAATCGTGGCGTCTTCATCATCGCGCCGATGGCCACCTTCGTCCTCAGCCTGGTTGGCTGGGCGGTGATTCCCTTCGACGCCGGCATGGTTCTGGCCGACATCAATGTCGGGGTGCTGTACTTGTTCGCGATTTCATCGCTCGGTGTCTATGGCATCGTCATGGCGGGTTGGGCCAGCAATTCCCGATACGCCTTTCTCGGTGCCCTGAGGTCGGCGGCGCAGATGGTGTCCTACGAGGTCTCCATCGGCTTTGTCATCATCACCGTCCTGCTCTGCGTCGGCTCGCTCAATCTGAGCCAAATCGTGCTGGCTCAGCAGGGGATGTGGTTCTTCATCCCGTTGCTCCCGATGTTCGTCGTCTTCTTTATCTCCGGCCTGGCCGAAACCAACCGCTCACCCTTCGACCTGCCGGAAGGGGAATCCGAGATCGTCGCCGGCTACATGGTGGAATATTCCTCCATGGTATTTGCCCTTTTCTTCCTGGGCGAATACGCGAACATGATCCTGATGAGCGCGATGACCTGTGTGTTGTTCTTGGGCGGCTGGCTTCCACCCTTCGACATCGCGCCGTTCAACTGGATTCCCGGGCCGATCTGGTTTGCCCTCAAGATTGCGGCCGTCCTGTTCCTCTTTCTGTGGGTCCGGGCGACGATGCCGCGTTATCGCTATGACCAACTCATGCGTCTTGGCTGGAAGGTTTTCCTGCCGCTTTCACTGATTTGGGTAGTTCTGACGGCTGGCGTGCTGGTCGCCACCGGCTGGGCACCGGTAACGAACCGGTAGGGCAGCGGGTGATGGATCATCGAGACATTCGGGCCTGTGATAGGGTGCCCGCGATGGGCGGGAGAGGGTAAATATGGCATTTCTCGACCGGGGCGCGCGCACGTTGTTCCTTTGGGAGCTATTGTCGGGATTGGCGCTGACCTTCACCTACATGTTCAAGCCGAAGGTCACCCTCAACTACCCCTATGAGAAAGGTCCGTTGTCGCCGCGGTTTCGTGGCGAACATGTGTTGCGCCGCTATCCGAGCGGGGAGGAACGGTGCATCGCCTGCAAACTGTGCGAGGCCGTTTGCCCGGCGCAGGCGATCACCATCGAGGCCGAGCCGCGCGCCGACGGAATTCGGCGAACCACGCGTTATGACATCGATATGACGAAATGCATTTATTGCGGGCTATGCCAGGAGGCTTGCCCAGTGGATGCGATCGTTGAGGGGCCGAATTTCGAGTTCGCGACGGAGACGCGCGCCGAACTGATCTACACGAAGGAAAAACTGCTCGCCAACGGCGATCGCTGGGAATCGGAAATCGCCAGGAATTTGGCGACCGACGCACCCTATCGCTGAGTTCAGGGCGCCGGGGAAAAACGGAAATCGGGACGGAAGCGACGATGATTGTCGAGGCATTGGCTTTCTACATGTTCGCAGCGGTTGCGGTGGCCTCGGGCGTGCTCGTCGTGTCGGTGCGCAATCCGGTGCATTCCGTGCTTTTCCTGATTCTCGCCTTCTTCAACGCAGCCGGCCTTTTTGTGCTGCTCGGCGCGGAATTTCTGGCGATGATCCTGGTGGTGGTCTATGTCGGCGCGGTGGCCGTCCTTTTCCTGTTCGTGGTGATGATGCTCGACATCGATTTCGCGGCGTTGCGCAGCGGCTTCATTCGATATTTGCCGATCGGCGCGATGGTTGGGTTGGTCTTGCTGTTTGAGCTCGCGTTGATCGTCGGCGCTTGGATCACGGCGCCAGACGCAGCGTCCGCTTTCGGCGCGCCGTCGCCGGATGCGGCGAAGATCGCCAACACCCACGCCCTTGGGCTCGTGCTCTACACGAAATACGCCTACTTGTTTCAGGCGGCGGGGATGATTCTCTTGGTCGCAATGGTCGGCGCCATCGTGCTGACGTTGCGCGACCGGGAAGGCGTTCGCCGGCAAAATATCGGAGAGCAGGTCGCGCGGGGCAAGCGGAATTCAGTCGAAGTGCGCAAAGTTCGCGCCGGGAGCGGCATCTGATGATGAATATCGGTCTCTCGCACTACCTGACCGTCGCGGCGATCCTTTTCACGATCGGCATTTTCGGCGTCTTCCTCAATCGGAAGAACGTGATCGTCATTCTCATGTCGGTCGAGCTGATGCTGCTAGCTGTCAACATTAACCTGGTCGCGTTCTCCGCGTTCCTGCATGACTTGGTTGGCCAGGTGTTCGCGATGTTCGTTCTGACCGTGGCGGCGGCGGAGGCCGCGATCGGTCTGGCGATTCTTGTCGTCTATTTCCGCAATCGCGGCTCGATCGCGGTTGAAGACATCAACCTCATGAAGGGCTGACGCGTCTATGTATACCGCCGCCGTTCTCCTGCCTCTGCTGGGTGCCGCGATCGCCGGGCTCATGATTGCCCATTCGCGCGACCGCGAAGCGCAGGTCGTCACCTGTGGCGCGGTGGGAATCGCCGCGATCTTTTCAATCGTCATCCTGTTGCAGGTGGCCGGCGACGGGACACCGCGCACGATCGAATTGTTTACCTGGATCGATTCCGGCGAGCTGAATATCAGCTGGGCGCTGAAATTCGACACCTTGAGCGCGGTGATGGTTTTCGTCGTGACCGTGTGCGCGACGATGATTCACATCTACTCGATTGGCTATATGAGCCACGATCCGTCTATTCCGCGGTTCATGGCTTTTCTCAATTTGTTCACGTTTTTCATGCTCGCCTTGGTGACGGCCGAAAACTTCGTTCAGATGTTCTTTGGCTGGGAAGGTGTCGGGCTTAGCTCCTATCTTCTGATCGGGTTTTGGTACGACCGCAACAAAGCCAATGCCGCATCGATTAAGGCATTTCTTGTCAACCGGATCGGCGATTTCGGTTTTGTGCTTGGCATCATGGGCGTGTTCCTGCTGTTCGGAACCCTTTCTTTCGATCCGGTCTTCGACGCCGCACCGGCTATGGCCGATCGTTCCATGAAATTCTTCGGCTGGGAGTTCCATGCGCTCACGCTGATCTGCTTGCTGTTGTTCATCGGCGCCATGGGAAAATCCGCGCAGATCGGGCTGCACACTTGGCTACCTGACGCAATGGAGGGGCCGACGCCGGTCTCGGCTCTGATTCACGCCGCGACGATGGTGACGGCGGGCGTATTCATGGTCGCGCGCTTATCGCCCCTGTTCGAATACGCGCCGGCTGCCTTGACCGTCGTTGTTATCATCGGCGCGACGACCGCTATCTTTGCCGCCTCGGTCGGACTTGTTCAGAACGACATTAAACGGGTCATCGCCTATTCCACGTGTAGCCAACTCGGTTACATGTTTTTTGCGGCGGGTGTCTCCGCCTATGGCGCGGCCATCTTCCATTTGATGACCCACGCCTTCTTCAAGGCGCTTCTGTTTCTCGGTTCCGGTTCGGTCATCCATGCCATGTCGGGCGAACAGGATATGCGCAAGATGGGCGGCCTGTGGCATCGATTACCCTGGACCTATGCGCTGATGTGGATTGGCAGCCTGGCGCTGGCCGGCATCCCCTTCTTCGCGGGCTATTATTCAAAAGACATCATTCTCGAGGCCGCCTGGGGCGCGCACAGCGCGGCCGGACAGTACGCCTTTTGGCTTGGCATCCTCGCCGCGTTCATGACCGCCTTTTATTCCTGGCGGCTTTTATTCATGACGTTTCACGGTGCGCCGCGCGCCGACCATCACACGATGGAGCATGTTCACGAATCCCCGCCAGTGATGTTGGTGCCGCTTGGCGTTCTGGCGACCGGCGCCGTCGTGGCCGGCGCCGTGGGCTATTATTTCTTCGTCGGCGAGGGGATGGCCGTGTTCTGGGGAGCCTCGCTGAAGGTGCTTGAGGGGCACAATGCCCTGGAAGCCGCACATCATGTACCCACCGGAGTTGCGCTGCTGCCGACGGTCGTCGCCGCGGCTGGGATCGGGCTCGCCTATGTCATGTACATCATGCGGCCCGAATGGCCGGGATTGGTGGCGGACCGTCTACGCGGGCTCTACTTGTTCCTTCTCAATAAGTGGTATTTCGACGAACTCTACGATCGGGTCTTCGTTTTTCCGGCCCACGTCATCGGGCGCGGCTTATGGAAATCGGGTGACGGCGACTTGATCGACGGCGTCGGGCCAGACGGTATTGCCGCGGCCACGGTCCAACTCGCCCAACGCGCCAGTCGGCTGCAGACGGGTTATATCTACCACTACGCTTTTGTCATGCTGGGCGGCGTCGTGGCCATCGTTACCTGGTACCTCATTGTCCGCCTGGGTTGATCAATGACCAACTGGCCTATCCTATCGCTCGTGACGTTCCTGCCCCTGCTTGGGGCGGTGCTCATCCTGTTCATCCGCGGCGACGCCGTGATCGTGGCGAGGAACGCCAAGTCGATGGCGTTGTGGACCTCGACCATCACTTTGGTCGTGTCGGTTTTTCTGTGGCTTGATTTCGAGACGGCGTCGTCGTCGTTTCAATTCGTCGAGAAATCGGAATGGATACCGGCCTTCGGCATCAGCTACCACATGGGCGTCGATGGAATTTCGCTTTTTCTGGTCCTTCTTTCGACCTTCCTGACGCCGATCTGCGTGTTGGCAAGCTGGGACACGATCAAGACCCGCGTGCGCGAATACATGATCGCTTTTCTGGTTCTTGAAACCCTGATGGTCGGGATGTTCTGCGCGCTCGACCTGTTTGTGTTTTATGTATTCTTCGAAGGCGTCCTGATTCCGATGTTTCTCATTATCGGTGTCTGGGGCGGACCGCGGCGCGTCTACGCCGCATTCAAATTCTTTCTCTACACGCTGATCGGATCGGTGCTGATGCTCTTGGCGCTGGTCACGATCTATTTCGAGGCCGGGACGACCGATATTCCAGTCCTGCTGCGCCATGCGTTCGACCCCGAGATCCAGACTTGGCTGTGGCTGGCCTTCTTCGCGTCCTTCGCGGTCAAGGTCCCGATGTGGCCATTCCACACGTGGTTGCCCGACGCCCATGTCGAGGCGCCGACGGCGGGATCGGTCATCCTCGCCGGTGTTCTTTTGAAGATGGGGGCCTATGGGTTCATCCGCTTCTCCATGGGGATGTTGCCCGAGGCGTCGGTCTATTTCACGCCCTTCATCTATACGCTCAGCGTTATCGCGGTCATCTACACCTCCCTCGTGGCGCTTGCCCAGGAGGATATGAAAAAGCTGATCGCGTATTCGTCGGTGGCGCATATGGGATTCGTCACCATTGGAATTTTCGCCGCGACGACACAAAGCATGGAAGGCGCGATTTTCCAGATGTTGAGCCACGGCGTGGTTTCCGGCGCCCTGTTTCTATGTGTCGGCGTGGTCTATGACCGTATCCATAGCCGCGAGATCACCCGCTATGGCGGGTTGGTGCATCGAATGCCCCTCTACGCAGTGGCGTTCATGGTGTTCACCTTGGCGTCGGTGGGACTGCCGGGCACGAGCGGTTTTGTCGGCGAGTTTCTCGTGCTGCTTGGTACGTTCCAGGTCAATACGGTGGTGGCGACCCTGGCCGCGACCGGAGTCGTCCTGGGCGCCGCCTACATGTTGTGGCTCTACCGGCGCGTCATGTTCGGCCAACTCGTCCGCGAAGACCTCCGCACGATCGCCGATCTTGAGTTGAGAGAAGTCGCCATCCTGGCGCCGCTCATCGTCATGGTCCTGTGGCTGGGCATCTATCCGAGCGCCTTTTTGGCGCCGATGCACGCCTCGGTGGCGACCAACATCAACCGGTATCAGGCCGTGGTCGCGGGACAAACCGCCCCGGCCGCCAAATTGGCGGCCCTGCCGGCTGGCACCCGATGAATATCGCCGAAATTCCCAGTTTAACGGCCGTCATTCCCGAGATCGTTCTCGCTCTCGGGTCCATGGGTCTGCTGATGCTGGGAGTATTTGGCGGCGATCGTTCGACCGGCACCGTTTCCTGGTTGGCGGTGGCGCTGCTGGCCGTCGTTTCGTGGTTGGTTTCCTCGGTGACGCCGATGGAAAGGCTCGATGCTTTTTCCGGAATGTTTCGCATCGACGGTTTTGCGGGGTTCATGAAGCAATTGGCGCTGCTGGGCTCGGCGCTGGCCGTCATCATGTCGATGTCGTTCAACGATCGAGAAGGGATCGCGCGCTTCGAATACCCGGTGCTGTTCCTCTTCGCGACTCTCGGCATGATGATGATGGTCTCGGCGAACGACCTCATCGCCCTCTATGTAGGGCTTGAGTTGCAAAGCCTGTCGCTTTATGTCGTTGCCGCCTTCCGTCGCGATTCGATCAAATCCACCGAGGCCGGCCTCAAATATTTTGTTCTTGGCGCGCTTTCCTCGGGCCTGCTGCTCTATGGGGCGTCGTTGATTTACGGGTTCAGCGGATCGACCGGATTCGATGACTTGGCCGGAGCATTGGGTGGCGATGGCAAAGCGCCGCCGATCGGCGTCGTTGTTGGCATGGTGTTTGTCATGGCCGCCTTGGCCTTTAAGGTATCCGCCGCGCCCTTCCATATGTGGACACCCGACGTCTATGAGGGTGCGCCGACGCCGGTCACGGCTTTTTTTGCCGTGGCGCCCAAGATTGCGGCGGTAGCGTTGCTGGTCCGCGTCATGACCGGACCGTTCGGCCCATTGCTTGGGGAATGGCAGCAAGTGGTTGTTGTCATCTCCATCGCTTCGATGTTGATCGGCGCATTCGCGGCGATATGGCAGACCAACATCAAGCGACTGATGGCTTACAGCTCCATCGGGCACATCGGTTATGCCCTCGTGGGCCTCGCCGCGGGCGGCGAAGTCGGCGTTCGCGGCGTGCTTGTCTACATGGCGATCTATTTGTTCATGAACGTCGGAACTTTCGCCGTCATCCTGTCGATGCGACGGCGCGGGCAAATGGTCGAGGGCATTTCCGATCTGGCGGGACTTGGGCAAACCGATCCGCGCCTGGCTGCGGCTCTGGCCATATTCATGTTTTCCATGGCGGGCATTCCACCGCTCGCCGGATTCTTCGGCAAACTTTACGTCTTCATGGCCGCCATCGATGCCGGGTTGGTCGCGCTCGCTGTTATTGGTGTCTTGAGCAGTGTCGTTTCGGCCTTCTATTACATTCGCATCGTCAAGGTGATGTATTTCGACGATCCGGGGCCGGTCTTCGATCGACCGCTCGATCCCGCAACATCGATCATCTTGATCGGAACCGGTCTGTTCGTTCTTCTCTTCTTTGTGGTGCCGGCACCACTTATCGCCGGAGCCGATGCGGCGGCGAAGTCGTTGTTCGGCGGATGAATGGTGCGGGCGGCGTCGATTTCGCCTGGTGCCCTGTATTTCTAGACACGGTCGAAAGCACGAACGAAGAGGCCGCCCGCATGGCACGGGCGGGCGCGCCGGCGGGCACGTTGGTGTGCGCGCGTCGCCAGACAGCGGGGCGGGGACGCCGCGGCCGAACTTGGGCGTCGCCGCCGGGAAACCTCTATGCCTCGTTTGTTCTCCGGCCGGATTGTGCGTTGGCGGCGGCCACCCAATTGAGCTTCGTGGCGGCCGTTGCCGCCGCCGAAACGATCCGGCCCCGATTGCCGACGCCCGCAGCGCTGCGCTTGAAATGGCCGAACGACCTGTTGATCGGCGGGCGCAAGGTGGCCGGGTTGCTGCTTGAGACCGAATCAACCGAAGCGCGGCGGCTTGATTGGCTGATTGTCGGCATGGGCATCAACATCGAGTCATTTCCGCAAGACATCGGCGCGCCGGCCACGAGTTTGACGGCGGAAGGAGCCGCTCCGGCGGCCCCAGCCGATGTGCTGGACTCCTTCATGGCGATTTTTCCGGGCTGGGCGGCACGCTGGCAGCAGGAAGGTTTCGCTCCGATCAGGCAGGCATGGCTCGATTCGGCCGCCGGGCTTGGTACTGCAATCTCGGCGCGCCTTTCGAACGAAACTTTGCGTGGCGATTTCGCCGGGCTTGACGAAGATGGCGGCCTGATGCTCGCCTTACCCGACGGCACTCACCGCACAATTGCGGCGGGCGATGTCTTTTTTGCCACGCGCGCCTGAAGAGGAACCGATGCTTCTCGCCATCGATTCAGGAAACACCAATGTTGTCTTTGCTGTGTTCGACGGCGACGGGCTCAAGGGCGTCTGGCGCACCGCGACCGACGGCAGACGGACGGCGGATGAATACGCCGTCTGGCTCATGCAGTTGATGGCGCTGGAGCATCTCGGCCGCGGCGACGTCACCGACGCGGTGATCGCGAGCGTCGTCCCGCAATCGACGTTCAATCTGAAATTATTGTGCCGACGTTATTTCGGCTGCGAGCCGGTCGTTGTGGGCGATGACGGCGCCGACCTTGGCATCAAGGTGCTGCTTGACCGTCCCGAAGAGATCGGGGCCGACCGCTTGGTCAATGCCATGGCCGCACTGGTCAAGCAGGTGGTTCCCGCCATCGTGGTCGATTTCGGGACGGCCACGACCTTCGATGTCATCGACTCCATGGGCAATTATTGTGGCGGCGCCATCGCGCCCGGCATCAATTTGTCGATGGACGCGTTGCACCTGGCGGCGGCGAAGTTGCCTCGGATCGATATCCGACGACCGCGCCACGTCGTTGGAAAGTCGACAATCGAGGCCATGCAGTCGGGAATTTTCTGGGGTTATGTCGGTCTGATCGAAGGCCTGATTCGCCGGATCCAAGATGAGCGCGGCGAGAAAATGACGGTCATCGCGACCGGCGGGCTCGCGTCCTTGTTTCGGGACGCGACTCCGGCGATCACGGCGATCGATCCCGACCTCACGCTCCGCGGTCTTGTCGAGATTCATCGCCGCACCCGGGCGCTGTCGCCGCCGCGACGATGACCGCAAAGCCCAAGCCCAACGGCAAATTCTCGGACGGTCTCTACTTTCTTCCCCTTGGGGGGTCCGGCGAAATCGGGATGAACCTCAACCTCTACGCCCTCGACGGCAAGTGGTTGATGGTCGATTTGGGCGTCACCTTCGGCGGCGAGGACATGCCCGGTGTCGAGGTCATCCTTCCCGATCCGGCCTTCATCGAAGCGCACCGCAACGATCTCATCGGTCTAGTCCTTACTCACGCTCACGAGGATCATCTTGGCGCCGTGCCGTATCTGTGGCAGCGGCTGCGCTGCCCGATTTACGCAACCGGCTTCACGGCTTCCCTCCTTCGTCGCAAGCTTCATGAGACCGGGTGGGAACGCGACGTGCCGATCATCGAGGTTCCGCTCAAGGGACGGTTTCAGGTCGGCCCCTTCGACATCGAGATGATTACCCTGACCCATTCGATCCCGGAGCCGAACGCACTCGCCATCCGCACGCGATTGGGGACGATCCTGCATACCGGGGATTGGAAATTCGATCCCGGGCCCGTTATCGGCGAAGTCAGCGACGAGGCGGCCCTGCAGGCGCTCGGTGCCGGCGGTGTGCTTGCGCTCATCGGGGATTCGACCAATGCCATGCGCCCGGGCGTGTCGGGGTCGGAAGCCGATTTGCGGCCAAGCCTCGACGCCCTCATCGCCCCACGTGTCGGCCGGATCGCCGTTGCATGCTTTGCCTCCAATGTTGCGAGGCTCGATACGGTTGCCCGCATCGCCGCCGCCCATGATCGACATGTCGCCCTGGTTGGCCGGTCGCTGTGGCGTATTCACGATGCGGCGAAGGAAAACGGTTATCTGGTCGATCTGCCCCGCTTCCTCGACGAACGCGAGGCGGCGTGGCTCCCACGCGACAAAGTGCTTCTCATTTGCACGGGCAGCCAAGGTGAGCCTCGAGCGGCGCTTGCCCGCATCGCTGCGGGTGAACATCCCCACACTGTTCTAGAGCGCGGCGATACCGCGATTTTTTCGTCGCGGATTATTCCAGGAAATGAACGTCCGATCGCTCGGCTTCACAATGCCTTGTCCCGCCGTGGCGTCGAATTGGTGACGGAAATCGATCATTTCGTCCATGTTTCCGGACATCCGGCGCGCGATGATCTGACACGTATGTATCAGCTTGTGCGACCGCGAATCGCCGTGCCGGTCCATGGCGAGGCGCAGCACATGGCGGCCCACGCCAGCCTGGCCGAGGATTGCCAAGTGCAACAGGTCATCATTCCGGAAAACGGCACCGTCATTCGTCTGGCGCCGGGCAAGGCCGCCATTGTCGATCGTGTTCACAGCGGGCGGCTTGCCGCCGATGGCGGCCGGTTGCTTGCGGTCAATGGGCCGGTTCTCGCCGGGCGGCGGCGCATCGCCTGGAATGGCGCCGCGCTGGTGACGATCGTTCTCGATTCTCGTGGTCGTATAGTTGGAAAGCCACAGATCGCTGCGCCCGGCCTCCTCGATCCGGCGGGCGACGGTGAATTGCACGCCGCTTTGGCCAGAGCCATCGGCGATGCGGTCAAGAAAGCCGGTCCGACGAGCGGCGACGATTCGCTCCGCGAGGCGGTTCGTCGGGCAGTTCGCAACAAGGCACGCGAATGGTCGGGCAAAAAACCCCTGACCGAAATCCACCTCGTGCGCGTCTAGCGAATGACAGGGCGCGGTGTTAACTTCGGCCGGGAGGCGGAAAAATTCATGATAGGTCGGCTTAACCACGTCGCCATCGTCGTTCCCGACTTGGCTTCGGCGATGCGGATGTATCGCGATACCCTCGGCGCCAAGGTCTCGGACATGGTGGACCAGCCGGCCCATGGCGTGACCACCGTGTTCATCGAGCTACCCAATACAAAGATCGAATTGCTGCGGCCCTTGGGCGACACCTCGCCGGTCGCGAATTTCCTCGCGCGCAACCCGTCGGGGGGCATTCATCATATCTGCTACGAGGTCGAGGACATTCTGGCGGCGCGCGACCGACTCGTGGCCGCAGGCGCTCGCGTATTGGGCGACGGGCCACCGAAGATTGGTGCCCATAACAAGCCGGTGCTTTTCCTGCACCCCAAGGATTTCTGCGGAACGCTGATCGAATTGGAACAGGTCTGAGGCCGGACCGTGGGCTGGGTCTCCGGCATTGCGACATTCCTGGTCCTCTGGTGGCTGGTGTTGTTCGCGGTCCTGCCCTGGGGCGTCCGCGCGCCGGATCGGGTCGAAAAAGGTCATGAAGTGGGAGCGCCCGAACAACCCCGGCTCTGGCTGAAGATGACAGTGACGACCGGTATTGCGATTGTCCTGTGGGGGTTCACCTTCTGGCTGATCGAAGCTGGACCGTTCTCTTTTCGTCGCTAGAGCATGTCGGGATATTGCGAGTCCGCGCCTGGTCATCCTTGGCACGGGCCTTACCATGATAGCGAGTATGGCTTTCCGGTCAGCGACGATCATGTGCTGTTCGAGAGGCTGACGCTCGAAATCAATCAGGCCGGGCTATCTTGGTTGATCGTGCTCCGGAAGCGGGCCGCCTTCAAACTTGCCTTCGCGGACTTCGATCCCTCTATCGTTGCCGCCTTTGGCGAACGAGATAGGACGCGCCTGCTGGCCGATGCCGGCATCATTAGAAACCGGAAGAAGGTCGATGCCGTCATCGAAAACGCGCGGCGGATCGTTGCCCTGCAGGATAGCCACGGAAGCTTTGCCGCTTGGATCGACGCTCATCATCCGCTGCCGAAGGCGGATTGGGTAAAGCTGTTCAAGAAGACCTTTGTCTTCACTGGCGGCGAGGTCGTTGGCGAATTCTTGATGAGCATCGGGTATCTGCCCGGCGCTCACCGCGAGGATTGTCCCGTTTCTCCGCGAATTTTGAGGCTCAAACCAGCCTGGGCCCGGGCTCCGAAAACGACAAAGCCTGGATCAAGTAGTCCCCGATCCAGGCTTTGACGACCCTCCCCAAACTTGGACCGCGCGACATTACGTCGCGCCATCGTTTGGTGAGCAAACTATAGTAGAGGGCATTTTTGGAGTCATCATGTTTCTAACCTCCGCGGCATTTTGGAATGAAATTAGGTGGGCGCCGCGCCTCGGGCTATTATTGTTGCCTTAACCTGACTTGGGTAGGGTTTGGCCCATGCGCGGATTGGCTTGCATCATCGTGGTGCTGTCCCTGGCAACGCTGGCGGCGGCGCAGACCGTCAAGATAACCTCGGCGGATTGCTCGCGGCTGGTGACCAAACATGTGCCGTCGCCCGACGTGGCCTACACGCCCGGGGTTGACGTGCGAGGCCGTGCGGTGGCGCCTGCCGACCTCGGCGGCGCTCCGCAGATCAGGATTCCCGACCAAAAACATCCCGATCACAATCGATTTGCAGAAGCGCCTTGGGATTCCGGCCAATCCCAATCTGTTCAAGCCCGAGGCTCAGCTTGGAGTCGTGTCGTTCAAAGACGGCAAAGTCTTCTATGACGGCCAGCCGATCGGCGATTCGGCTCAGGCCGCCATCCGCCGCGGAGTGCCAAAAAATCATGGCGCGGCCACGCTGAGGGCTGCCCACGCCCGGCCTGGACATTGTCGACCCGGGCATTACGTTGCCATGGCTGAGGGCTTTCCCTAAAGTCGAGTCCCAGTCACAAGACCATTCTCAACGCGAATTCCCTCCATGCGTCTAACCTCCTATTTTCTGCCCACTCTGCGGGAGACGCCCAGCGAGGCGCAGATCGTTTCCCACCGCCTGATGTTGCGGGCGGGGCTGATTCGTCAGTCGAGCGCAGGCATTTATAGCTGGCTACCGCTGGGCCTGCGTGTGCTGAGGCGCATCGAACGGATCGTGCGCGAAGAGCAGGACGCGGCTGGCGCCCAGGAACTTCTCATGCCGACGATACAGCCCGCCGAGCTGTGGCGGGAATCGGGCCGGTACGAGGATTACGGCAAGGAGATGCTGCGCATCAAGGACCGGCACGAGCGAGAGATGCTCTACGGCCCGACCAACGAGGAGCAGATTACCGACATCGTTCGTCAGGCGATCAAGACCTATCGCGATCTACCGAAGCTGCTCTATCACATCCAATGGAAGTTTCGCGATGAGGTCCGCCCGCGATTCGGGGTGATGCGTGGCCGCGAATTCCTGATGAAAGACAGCTATTCCTTCGACCTCGATTATGACGGGGCGGTGCGTGCCTATAACCGGATGTTCGTGGCCTATTTGCGGACTTTCGCCCGCATGGGATTGAAGGCCATCCCGATGCGCGCCGATACCGGCCCCATCGGCGGCGATCTGAGCCACGAGTTCATCATCCTGGCGGAGACCGGGGAAAGCCAGGTTTTTTGCGACAAAGCTCTGGTCGAACTCGATATCCTCGATACCGAGATCGACTATCGCGCCGATCTGCGGCCGGTGGTAGACCGTTGGACCGGGCCCTATGCCGCCACCGATGAGAAACACGATCCCGCCGCGTTCGAGCGGCTCCCCGCGGATCGCCGGCTGCAAGCCCGCGGCATCGAAGTCGGCCATATCTTCTATTTCGGCACGAAATATTCAAAGGCCATGGGGGCGGCCGTGACCGGTCCAAAGGGCGAAACCGTCGCCATGGAAATGGGGTCGTACGGCATCGGTGTTTCGCGCCTCGTCGGCGCCATCATCGAGGCGAGCCATGACGATGTCGGCATCGTTTGGCCGGAAAGCGTGGCGCCCTTCGCCGTTGGCCTGATCAATCTTCGACCGGGGGACACCGGCTGCGACGGTGCCTGCGACGACATTTACGGAAAGCTCCGAACCGCCGGAATCGAAGTGCTCTACGATGATCGGGCGGAAAGCCCCGGGGCGAAATTCGCAACCGCCGATCTGATCGGCTTGCCCACCCAGATGGTCATCGGGCCGCGCGGTCTTAAATCCGGGACGATCGAGGTTAAGCGCCGCCGCACAGGGCAGCGCGAGGAGATGTCGGCCGACGCCGCGCTCACGATGCTGATGGCCCAAAGGTAGGCGATGTTTTCGGCCTTCGAGCGCATGATGGCCGCCCGTTACCTGCGGGCGCGCCGCCAGGAAGGCTTTATTTCGGTCATCGCCGGTTTTTCGCTGCTTGGCATCGCCCTTGGCGTGGCGACGTTGATCATCGTCATGGCGGTGATGAACGGCTTCCGCCAAGAACTTCTCGGCCGGATTCTGGGGCTCAACGGCCATTTAACGTTGCAATCGACGCGTGGCGCGTTGACCGATTTCGATACCATCGCGGGGCGTGTGCGTTTGGTGCCGGGTGTCGTGGCGGTGCGGCCGATCATCGACGGCCAGGTCATGGCGACGGCGAACAACGTCGCCTCGGGTGCTCTCGTGCGCGGGATGCGTCCGGCCGACCTCGCCGCCCACTCCGTCATCGCGGCCAACGTCGTTCAGGGCAATCTCGACGACAATTCCGGCGACGACGCGGTCGTGATCGGTCATCGCCTGGCGCAAAAACTGGGGCTGCGTGTCGGCGATTCGATCACGCTCATTTCGCCCCAGGGCACGGTAACCGCCTTTGGCGTGTTGCCGCGACTGCGCGCCTATCGCGTGGTCGCAACCTTCGACATCGGCATGTACGAATATGACAGCAGCTTCGTTTTCATGCCGCTTCCGGCGGCACAGATCTTCTTCCGGTTCGATGGCGCGGTGAGCGGATTGGAAGCGATCATCGACGATCCCGACCGCGTCGGACAATTGCGCCAGCCCATCGTCGAGGCCGCCGGCGATTCGGTCCGCATGGTCGATTGGCAGCAGGTGAATTCCAGTTTTTTCAACGCGATCCAGGTTGAGCGGAACGTCATGTTCCTGATTCTGACGCTGATTATCCTGGTCGCTGCTTTCAACATCATCTCCAGCCTGATCATGCTGGTGAAAGACAAGTCACGGGATATCGCCATCCTGCGCACCATGGGCGCGACGCGTGGAATGATCATGCGCATCTTTTTCTTAAGCGGCGCCAGCATCGGGTTCATCGGTACGGCGGCGGGGTTCGTGCTTGGCCTCACCTTCTGCGCCAATATCGAGTCGATCCGCCAGGCCATCGAAAGCCTATCGGGTGCGAAGCTTTTCGCGGCCGAGATCTACTTCCTGTCGCGCCTGCCGGCGCGGGTTGAGCCGTCGGAAGTCGCCACGGTCGTCATCATGGCCTTGGGCCTGTCGGTGTTGGCCACGATCTACCCCTCCTGGCGCGCGGCGCGCCTCGACCCGGTGGAGGCGCTGCGTTATGAATGAGGCGGCGGCGGATGTGGTTCTTCGTCTCGCCGATGTCCGTCGTACATTTAGCCAAGGCGGCGCGACGCTCCATGTGCTTCAGGGTGCGTCGCTGTCGATTGCCTGCGGCCAAAGCATTGCGCTTGTGGGTCCGTCTGGGGCCGGAAAATCCACCTTGCTGCACATCGCCGGCCTGCTTGAGAGGCCGGATGCCGGGGACGTCTTCATCGAGGGTCGGCCCTGCGGCCGACTCTCCGACGGCGAACGGACGCTCATCCGGCGCCGGACCCTTGGATTCGTTTATCAATTTCATCACTTGCTTCCGGAATTTTCTGCACTTGAGAACGTCATGATGCCCCAGCTCGTGGCCGATGTGCCGCGCCGGCGAGCCCGCGAAAGAGCCCGAGAATTGCTCGCCATGGTCGGTCTCAGTGCCCGCGAAAGCCACCGGCCGGCGCGTTTATCGGGTGGTGAGCAGCAGCGAGTAGCGATTGTTCGGGCGTTGGCGAACTCCCCGCGGTTGCTGCTGGCGGACGAGCCGACCGGCAATCTCGATCCCC
The DNA here is from genome assembly GCA_009694125.1 of Rhodospirillaceae bacterium. Lineage (GTDB taxonomy): Bacteria > Pseudomonadota > Alphaproteobacteria > CACIAM-22H2 > CACIAM-22H2 > SHVT01. The sequence continues at coordinate 36,045 of SHVT01000007.1, forward strand.
ACACGGCCGAAGGGGTATTCAACGAACTGACCGATTTGGTTCGACACACGGGGCTTGCCGCGCTTATTGCGACGCACAATTCCGATCTCGCCGCCCGCCTGGACGGTATCGTGACCCTGCGCGACGGGCGGCTAACGACGGTATGAGTTTCGGCGCCCTGGCGCGCGATCTTCCCTTGGGGCCGGTGTTGTGTATGATGGCGCGCCTCGCCGGGCACGGAGGCCAGATGCGATTTCCCGAAGCCCTAACTTTCGACGACGTACTTCTCAAACCGGCTGCGTCTGATGTGCTGCCCACCGAGGCCGACACTCGCACCCGCCTGACGCGATCGATCCAGCTTGGCATACCGCTGGTGTCATCGGCCATGGACACGGTGACGGAAAGCGGCCTCGCCATCGCGATGGCCCAAGCCGGCGGCATCGGCGTCATTCACCGCAATCTCGAAATCGAACAGCAGGTGGAGGAGGTTCGCCGGGTCAAGAAGTTCGAATCCGGCATGGTCGTCAACCCCGTGGTGATCGGGCCAGATCAGACCCTGGCGGACGCGCTGCGAAGCATGGCGGACCACAGAATTTCGGGCATCCCCGTCCTGGAGCCCGGCTCGCGCCGCCTGGTTGGCATCCTTACCAATCGCGACGTCCGTTTCGCCACCAATCCGCGCCAGAAGGTTCGCGAATTGATGACCAAGGAAAAGCTGATCACGGTACGCGACGGCGCCACGACGGACGAAGCAAAGCGGCTTCTGCACCAGCACCGAATCGAAAAGCTCCTGGTTGTCGATGACGAATTCCGCTGCGTCGGGTTGATCACGGTGAAAGACATCGAAAAGGCGCAGCTTCACCCCAATGCGTGCAAGGACGAAAAGGGCCGGCTGCGGGTAGCGGCGGCGACCGGCGTCGGCGATAAGGGCGTCGCCCGCGCCGAGGCCCTGTTCGCGGCCGAGGTCGATGTCGTTGTTGTCGACACCGCCCATGGGCATTCAAAAGATGTGATCGGTACCGTGCAGCGTGTCCGCCGCCTGTCCAACGCGACCCAGATCGTCGCGGGCAACGTCGCGACCGGGGAGGGCGCGAAGGCCTTGATCGACGCCGGCGCCGACGCGGTCAAGGTAGGTATCGGTCCCGGTTCGATTTGCACGACACGGGTTGTCGCGGGAGTCGGCGTTCCCCAGTTGACGGCTTTGCTCGACGCCGTTGAAGTCTGCGCCAAGGACAATATTCCGGTGGTTTCCGACGGTGGCATCAAATATTCGGGCGATCTCGCCAAGGCAATCGCCTCGGGTGCCGATTGCGCGATGATCGGGTCGCTTTTCGCCGGCACCGATGAAAGCCCAGGCGAGGTCTTTCTCTACCAGGGGCGTTCCTATAAGCAATATCGCGGCATGGGTTCGCTGGGCGCCATGGCGCGCGGCTCGGCCGATCGTTATTTCCAGCAGGACATCAAGGATTCGCTGAAGCTGGTTCCGGAGGGAGTGGAAGGCCGCGTTCCCTACAAAGGCCCCGTCGGCAATGTGATCCACCAGCTTATCGGCGGCCTGCGCGCAGCGATGGGCTACACCGGCAACGCCACCATCGATGAAATGAAGCGCAAATGTTCCTTCGTCCGGATCACGGCCGCGGGCTTGCGCGAAAGCCACGTCCACGACGTCGCCATCACGCGCGAGGCGCCCAACTATCGCCCCGATCTCTGAGACAGCGCCGCCGGCCTCCAGCCGTGAACCGATGACGCGTCGCCCATGACTCCGGGCGCGCGCGTCCAGGCCGCAATCGACATGCTCGACACTCTCGACGCCAGCCGCATCCCTGCAGATGTCGCGGCCGGGGACTATTTTCGCAGCCGGCGTTACATCGGGTCGAAGGATCGGGCGGCCGTTGCCCAGCTTTTCTACGGCGTGCTGCGCCTGCGGGCGCAACTAGATTGGTGGATCGAGCGGCTTGGCGGCGGGCGGTTGAATTCCAGGAGCCGCGCGATCGCCTATCTGGCGGTGGGACAGGGCTGGAAAGCCGAGGACATCCTCGATGCCTGCGATGGCGGTCAACATCGCCCGGCGCGGCTCGACGACTCCGAATTGAACCTGGTCCGCCGCGCGGTGGGCCATAGGGCCGAACATCGCGACCAGCCGGATTGGGTGAGGTTCAACTATCCGGAATGGCTCCATCCCGCGCTTTCCGAATTCTACGGGCGCGATTTGGCCAAAGTGCTCGCCGGGCTGGCCGTGGCGGCGCCGCTCGATTTGCGGGCGAACCGGCTCCGCACCACCCGACCCGACGCTCGTCGCATGTTGAAAGATGAGGGGGTCGACGCGCGCAGTACGCGCTGGTCGCCATTCGCCCTACGCGTCGACGGCCGGCCGCCGCTGGCCTCGCTGGAGGTGTTTCGTGGCGGATTCGTCGAGGTCCAGGACGAAGGCTCACAACTGGCTTCGATGCTGGTCGGAGCGCGGCCGGGAATGCGGGTCGTGGATTTCTGCGCCGGTGCTGCCGGCAAAACGCTTGCCATGGCCGCTGAGATGGAGAATCGCGGTCACATCGTCGCCTGCGATATCTCGGCCACCCGTTTGAAGGGTGCCACGCAGCGCTTGAGGCGGGCCGGCGCCTTTAATGTGGAGTTGAGGACGTTATCGTCCGAGCGCGACAAGTGGGTGAAGCGACATCTGGGCGAATTCGATCGCGTATTGGTGGATGCGCCCTGCACCGGAACCGGGACCTGGCGTCGCAATCCGGACGCAAAATGGACCATGCGGCCGGAGGACATCGTCGAGCTGAAGGCCCTTCAACTTCGCATCCTGGACAGCGCCGCCCGGTTGGTGAAACCGGGGGGCCGGCTGGTTTATGTTACCTGCTCTCTATTGCGTGCCGAGAATGAGGAGCAGGTGGACTCGTTTCTCGCCTCCCACGAAGGTTTTGCCGTGCTGCCGTTGCCCGAGGTCTGGGCGGCTACGATTGGCGGCGCGCCGCCGGACGGTTCCGGTGATCGCTACCTTCGCCTCGACCCGGCACGGCATGAAACGGACGGCTTCTTTGTCGCCGTGCTGGAACGCGCTGGGCAGGCTACGGATTCGGTCAGGCATCGGCCCCCCGCGGAGGCGCGGCTGGCAACGATTGAGGAGCCCAGCAAGGGTCGCCCCTTGCCAGGGAATCCGGCAAAGATGCGGGAGCCCGGCGGGCATCGCCCCCCACCGGCGAGGCCGGTAAAGACTCAGGAATCCGGCGGGCATCGCGCGCAGGGCAAACGACCGCGTACTCGCAGGCCGCGAGGGACGGCATGACGATCGTCCGCCGCGCGACCGTAGACGACGCCTCATCCATCGCCCGCGTCCATGTCGAGACTTGGCGGGCGTCTTATGCCGGTATCCTTCCGGATTCGGCCCTTGTGAAGATGTCGGCCGACCGCCAGCGTTCCTCCTGGTCGAGGGTGCTGAACCGGCTCGAGGGCCATCAGACCGTGCTGGTCGCCGAAGCAGCGAGCGGCGTCATTGGGTTCGGCAGTTGCGGCTCGATGCGCGCCGGATCCGGACTGGCCTATCGGGGCGAGGTATTCACTCTCTACGTCGACACCGATCACCAGGGACAAGGGGCCGGAAAGGGGCTTCTGGCGGCTTTGTTCCGATCCTTGATCGAACAGGGGATGAACTCCGCTCTGCTTTGGGTATTGGCTGCCAACCCGGCGCAATTTTTCTACCAGGCGATGGGTGGAAATCGCGTTGCCGAGCGGCATGAACTGCTTTGGGGCGCGACTCTTCCGGAAATCGGCTATGGCTGGGCGGATCTTTCGCGCACGGTCGGCGCCGGCGGTCCCTGTTCGGTTTCATGAAAGGCGAAAGGTACGGACACAAGTGACGGACCGCGTTCTCGTTCTCGATTTCGGCGCGCAGTACACGCAGTTGATCGCCCGGCGGGTCCGGGAAAGTGGGGTGTATTGCGAAATCCGGCCTTACAATGTGTCGTCGCAGGCCATCGTGGAGTTCGCTCCGAAAGCGATCATTCTGTCGGGTGGGCCCGCCTCGGTGGCGGCCACCGGAACGCCGCGAGCCCCCGACATTGTGTTTAAGCTCGGCGTGCCGTTGCTCGGCATCTGTTACGGCGAGCAGACGATGTGCGCGCAGCTTGGCGGCGTGGTCGAGCCTTCCGACCATCGCGAATTCGGTCGCGCCTTCATCGATGTGACCGGCGATTGCCGGCTGTTCGAGGGCATCTGGAAGAAGGGCAACCGCCAGCAGGTGTGGATGAGCCATGGCGACCGCGTGGTCGCCTTGCCCGTTGGATTTGCGACTGTCGCCGTCAGCGACGGCGCCCCCTTCGCCGCCATCGCCGATGACAGCCGCCGATTCTATGGCGTCCAATTCCACCCGGAGGTCGTCCATACCCCGAGCGGCGCGGCCTTGCTCCGCAATTTCACAAAAGGGGTCGCCGGTTGCGCTGGGGATTGGACCATGTCGGCTTTCCGCCGCCTCGCCGTGGATCGCGTGCGGGCGCAGGTCGGCAAGGGCCGCGTCATCTGCGGTCTTTCCGGCGGCGTCGATTCGGCGGTCACCGCCGTCCTGATCCACGAAGCCATCGGTGAACAACTCACCTGCGTGTTCATCGATCACGGCCTCTTGCGGACAAACGAGGCGGAGGAAGTCGTCTCCCTGTTTCGCAACCACTACAACATTCCGCTGATCCACCGCGATGCGAGCGAGACTTTCATTGGCCGTCTCGCCGGAATCGCCGACCCGGAAAAGAAACGCAAGATCATCGGCTCGTCCTTTATCGATCTGTTCGAGGAGGAGGCGGACAAGGTCGGCGGCGCAGATTTTTTGGCGCAAGGCACGCTTTATCCCGACGTCATCGAATCGGTTTCCTTCACCGGCGGGCCGAGCGTCACCATCAAATCGCACCACAATGTCGGGGGTTTGCCCGAACGCATGCGGATGAAGCTCGTGGAGCCCTTGCGCGAGCTGTTCAAGGACGAGGTGCGGGTGCTGGGCCGCGAACTTGGCTTGCCCGAAGCCTTCATCCGCCGCCATCCCTTCCCCGGTCCCGGCCTCGCCATCCGTATCCCCGGCGAGGTGTCGGCGGAGAAGCTCGCGATCCTGCGCCGGGCGGATTGGATCTTCATCGACGAAATCCGCAAAGCCGGACTCTACGACGCGATCTGGCAGGCCTTCGCCGTGCTTCTGCCGGTGCGTACCGTCGGCGTCATGGGCGACGCCCGTTCATACGATCAGGTTTGCGCCCTGCGGGCCGTCACCTCGACCGACGGCATGACCGCCGAATCCTTCGCCTTCTCGCATGAATTCCTGACCGGCTGCGCCACCCGCATCGTCAACGAAGTGCGCGGCATCAACCGCGTGGTCTACGACGTGACGTCGAAACCGCCGGGGACGATTGAGTGGGA
>SHVT01000008.1 GCA_009694125.1 Rhodospirillaceae bacterium
CGTCGCCAACTATCGGTCACGGCCGCGGGCAGCATCGCCGCGGCGATCAGACGCGAACGACCCGGTCTATCGGGAAAACCCGGCGCCGGCCAATCGGCGACGCCGCTCCGGTCGAGGCCAAGCCTTTCGAGCAGCCGTGCCATGCCGTACTGCGGATGTGATGCCTCGAGCTGGCCCCAGGCCTCGTCCGAGGTGTGGCAATCCAGGCCCGGAAGCACGACACGCCCTTGCTTCAGCCCCGCGATCACCGCGAGAAGCTCCGCTGTCGCCGGGATGCTGGCCGTGGACCCGGCGGCGATCACCGGTGTCTGCGGCGGAACCCGGCGCCATGCCTCAGCGAGCCCGGCAAGCGACCGGTTGCGGCGCTCGGCCGGATCGGCGCAACCCTCCTCGGCCAGGACCGCCGGCCAATGGCGGGTCACGATCTGAAGAAACTCAAGTGTCCTTCGCCAATGTTCGGCGTAATCGCCCGGCACCAGATCGGCTAGACCGTCGAAGGACAGACCCTCCGTCTCCACCTGATCGAGAAGCCGGGCCAATTCGCCGGCGAGCGCCACTGCCTGATCGGCGGGAACGACGGGCCGGCCGTAGGAAAAGCCCATGACCAACCGGGCAATCAGCAACTGGCGGCGCAGATCTGAAATAGCCGGAATGTCGTCTGCGTCGGGGTCGATCTCCTCGTTTCCGAGGTCGTGATCGTCGACATCGACATCGCCGAGCGCGAACATGCGCGGCAACAAGAGCGGGCGCGCGGCCTGGCGCAGGAAGGCTTCACGCAGGCTGCGCGCGCCCCGCCGTGTCGGTAGCAGAATCGTGTAGCGGCTGAGTGCCGCCGGGTCGGCCCCGGCCTCCGCCAGCAGGGTGGACGCCAACACATCGACGAAGGGCGCGCCGGGTGGGATCGTAAAGACGGCCGGCACTGGAACTAGGCCTCGGATGCGCGAGTGTCGGCCCAGCTTTCACGCGAGCGTAGCCAGATTTCGGTCTCCGCGAGCGCCTCCATGGTCCCAACATGGAACCAGGCGCCGTCATGGCGGATGCCGTAGAGCCGCATCGCCTTCTGGGCGCTGTCGAACAGCACATTGAGGGAAAAACCGCCAGCGGGGGCACCCTGGAAAAGACGGGGATGGACGAGCAGCACACCCGCATAAACGAAGGGAGCGATCTCGCGGTCGCGCCGCCGCCGCAACACGCCGGCAGGGCTGAGGAAATAGTCGCCCCGCCCCTCATAACCAAAGGCCGAACTGGCCGCGTGCATGAGAAGAAGCGCATCCATCGTCCGGTCGTCCCAGGCATCGGCCACCCGGCGCAGCGCCGAGACGCGGCCATTGAGCAAGAGCACATCGCCATTGGCGACAAAAAACGGCGCCGCTCCGAGCAGCGGCAACGCCTTGGCCACGCCGCCCCCGGTCTCCAGCGGCTCGGTCTCTCGGGAAAAAAGGATCGTGGGGCGGCGACGGCCCATGAGATGTCGTTCGATCTGGTCGCCGCGATAATGCAGATTCACGACAGCCGTCTCCACGCCAGCCTCATCGAGGCGGTCGAGGACATGGTCGATCAAGGCTCGGCCTCCGACTTCGACCAAAGGCTTCGGCCGCGAATCGGTCACCGGCCTGAGGCGTTCGCCGCGGCCTGCCGCCAGAACCATGGCCCTGGGCGGCGGCGTCACGTCTTTGCCAAAGCCGGGCGGCGGCGATCCGCCGGTGGGATATGTTGATCCATCCAGTCCTTCACGGCGGCTAAGGCCGGGTGGCGGAGGTCGTGTTCGATCAGCGACCATACACGGGGAAGATGGTCGAGATAGTGCGGTTTGCCGTCGCGGACGCAAAGCCGCGTGAAGATACCGACGATCTTGCAGCTCCGTTGGCCGCCGAGGATCGAATAGGCGGCGGCGAAGGCATCGCGGTCGAGATCGGGAAACGCATCGAGATAACGCGCGGTCAGCGCGGACGCCAGCGCCGGCGCCACATCGCGGCGTGCATCCTCCAGAAGCGACACGAGATCATAGGCCGTCGGGCCAATCACTGCGTCCTGAAAATCGAGCAGCCCACAGGCCGCCAGGCCGGCGCGCCCTGGCACACGCATGAGATTGTCGACATGGTAGTCGCGCAGCACCAAGGTCTGGGGAACCAGCCGCGTAGCCGGCAAGACCTCTCGCCAGAGCTGGAGATAATCACGGCGAAGCGCCGCGGCCGCTGCATTGCCATGGATCGCCGGCCAATACCAATCGACCAGCAAGGCAGCCTCGGCGAGAAGGCGGCCGTCGTCATAGGCCGGCAATTCGATCCGCGGTGCCGCCGGATTGCGGTGAAGATCGATCAGAAGGTCGACCGCGAGATCGTAAAGCGGGCGCTCGGCTTCGCCCCCGGCAAGGAGGCGCGTAAACGTGTCGTCCCCGAAATCCTCGATGAGCAGCAGCCCGTTTTCGCGGTCCGCGGCGAAAAGGCGCGGCGCGCTATAACCCAGCCCCGTGAGGTGGCCCGCGACGGTCACGAAGGGCCGCACGCCTTCCTTCGGCGGCGGCGCATCCATCAGCATCGCCCGGCGTTCGCCGTCCCGCAGGCGAACATAGCGGCGGAAGGACGCATCGCCGGGCAAGGGCGAGCGGGTGGCGTTCGTCCACCCGGCATCGCGGAGGAATGCCTCGATCGCCGTCCGCCGATCAATGCCTTCAGGCATGCGCCGACAAAGCCCGGACATTGGCCCGAAGACGTTCGGCCCATTGGCCATGACCCAGCAGGCCCGCGCGGCGCCCATCGGGTTCCTTGCCGAATGTCAGTCGGATATCGAGTCGGTCCCGGGGCAACAAACCGCCCAGCCTTTCCGGCCATTCGACAAGCACGATGCCATCGGCCAAAGCATCCTCGAACCCAAGTTCAAACGCATCGCCGGGTTTTTCGATGCGATACAGGTCGAAATGCCAGACCGGGATCTCGGGAAAGTCATAGACCTGGGCCAGGGTAAAGGTCGGGCTTGGCACGTCTTCATCGGCACCGCCGCGCGCCCGTATGAAATATCGCGCGAACGTCGTCTTACCGGCGCCGAGCCCGCCGATCAGCCCGAAAAAATCGCCGCGCCGGGCCTGGCCGGCCAGCGCCGCCGCGAGCGCGCCGGTCGCGGCAAGGTCGGGCAGCTCAACCACGGTCGCGCCAGGGGCGGGGAACACCATTGTCGCTAGGTTTTAGTCCTCCGCAGTCCTCGCTTCAATCGCGGGTGCATCGCTCAACGGGGTTGAACGTCGCTACCGGCTCCGTATTCTAAAGCCGCCCGCGATCGACGCCTCAATTCCCCGCCGCCCCGGAGAAGCAATGTCATCCGAACACCGCACCGATGTCGCCGTCGTCGGCGCCGGCCCCGTCGGACTTTTCACGATCTTCGAATGCGGCATGCTCGATCTGCGCTGCCACGTCATCGACGCGCTCGACATGCCGGGCGGGCAGTGCGCGGCGCTTTATCCGGAAAAGCCGATCTACGACATCCCCGGCTATCCGAAAATCGCGGCGCAGGAATTGATCTCCCAACTCGAGCGCCAGGCCAAGCCGTTCAAGCCCGTCTATCATCTTGGCCAACGCGTGGACTCCCTGACGGCGGCGGACGACGGCTTCACGCTCGTCACTTCGTTGGGCACGCGCATCGAGGCCAAGGCCGTGGTCATCGCCGCCGGCGTCGGCGCCTTTGGTCCGAATCGACCGCCCCTGAAGGGGATCGAGGAATTCGAGGGCAAGGGTGTTTTCTATCTGGTCCGCCGACGCGAGGATTTCCGCGGCAAACGGGTGGTGATCGCCGGCGGGGGCGACTCCGCTGTGGATTGGGCCTTGTCGCTCGCGGAGCTGACCGATCGGCTCTATGTCGTCCACCGCCGGGACAAGTTCCGCGCCGCGCCCGAGAGCGAACGCAGGCTGAGACAGCTCGCCGCCGATGGCCGGCTGGAGCTTGTCATTCCCTACCATCTCGCGGCCCTGGGCGGGAAAGACGGCCGTCTTTCGACGGTCGTCGTCAAGACACTGGACGGCGTGGAACGGGCTCTGGAGGCCGACGCCCTTCTTTCCTTCTTCGGCCTGGCGATGTCGCTTGGGCCCATCGCCGATTGGGGGCTGGCGCTTGAACGCAGCCATTTGACCGTCGATCCCGCGACCTTGGCGAGCAGCGTCAAGGGCATATACGCCGTGGGCGACATCGTTACCTATCCGGGCAAGCTCAAGCTGATACTGACCGGCTTCGCGGAAGCGGCCGCGGCCGCGCACGCCATCCAAGCCTTCGTCCGGCCCGACAAACCTCTTCACTTTGAATATTCGACGACACGGGGCGTGCCCGGGGTCGCCTGAACGCCGCGGACGGTCTAACGGCGTCGCGGCGCCGTCGGGATCGTGGAGACGACGCTGGTCCCGCGGCCGGGTTCGGATTGCAGCGTGACTTTGCCGCCATGGAGTTCGATGAAGCTCTTGACCAGGGCAAGGCCGAGACCGGCGCCGGACTGACCCGGTTTCAGATTGCCTCCCCGTTCGAATTTGCCGAATACGCGTTGCTGGTCCTCTGCCTGTGAAATCGCTCCCAACAACGACCCCACCATTGCGTGCTGCTAAGCCATTGATGAAACGCTCAAATCTGGCGGCCGGGAGGGGTCGGCGTTGGACGCGTCACGCGACCCCACCTAAGCGCGATATTATCTAATGAATACAATGTGTTATATTTCCCTGCTGGTGGGGTCATTGTTGGACACGATTTCACATCTTCCGACCCGCGCGATCAGTAGCGGTATTCGTGCGCCTTGAAGGGTCCGTTTTCCGGCACGCCGATATAGGCGGCTTGTTTGTCGGTCAGCTTCGTCAGCTTGACGCCCAGTTTTTCCAGGTGAAGCACGGCGACCTTTTCATCGAGGTGCTTGGGCAACACATAGACCTTGTTTTCGTATTTGGCGGCGTTGTTCCACAGCTCGATCTGGGCGAGCACCTGGTTCGAGAAGGAGGCGCTCATCACGAAGCTGGGATGGCCGGTCGCGCAGCCGAGATTCACCAGCCGCCCTTCGGCCAGCACGATCAGCCGCTTGCCGTCCGGGAATTCGACCTCGTGTACCTGGGGCTTCACTTCGTGCCAGCGATGATTGCGCAGGGCATTGATTTGAATTTCGCTGTCGAAATGGCCGATGTTGCAGACGATGGCGCGGTCCCGCATCTTCCGCATGTGATTGATGGTGATGACATCGATATTCCCGGTGGCGGTCACGAAAATATCGCCGCTGGCCGCCACATCCTCCATCGTCGCCACCTGGTAGCCATCCATGGCCGCTTGCAGCGCGCAGATCGGATCGATCTCCGTCACGATGACGCGGGCGCCCTGACCGCGCAGCGAATCGGCCGAACCCTTGCCGACGTCGCCGTAGCCGCAAACGACGGCGGTCTTGCCGGCGAGCATGACGCTGGTCGCGCGCTTGATGCCATCGACCAAGCTTTCGCGCACGCCGTAAAGATTGTCGAATTTCGATTTGGTCACCGAATCGTTGACGTTCATCGCCGGGACCTTAAGCGTGCCGGCCTTTTCCATTTCTTTCAGGCGATGCACACCCGTGGTGGTTTCCTCGGACAGGCCGCGAACCTTGGCGATCACCTTGGGATATTTGTTATGCAGGATCTTGGTGAGGTCGCCGCCATCGTCGAGCACCATGTTCGGCACCCATCCATTGGGACCGAAAATCGTCTGGTCGATGCACCATTCGTACTCCTCTTCGGTTTCGCCCTTCCAGGCGAAGACCGGCACCCCGGTCGCCGCGATGGCCGACGTGGCGTGATCCTGGGTCGAAAAGATGTTGCACGAACTCCAGCGGATTTCCGCCCCCAGCGCGGTCAGCGTTTCGATCAGAACCGCGGTCTGGATGGTCATGTGCAGGCAGCCCGCGATGCGAGCCCCCTTCAGCGGCTTTTGTTTGCCGAATTCCTTGCGCAGCGCCATGAGCCCCGGCATTTCGGTCTCAGCGATCGCCATTTCGCGCCGGCCCCAATCGGCCAACTTGATATCGGCGACTTTATAGTCAGGCGCGGCCGTCTTCGGCGTCGTCGCTGGGCTCATCGAAGGCCTCTCCAAGGTATGTCGGTGAGTGTCGCCGTATAGCAGGGGGTGGTACGGGGAACAAGCGGAAATGGCGCGGTGTTCGTTATGTTCCGTGGCCGGCTGCGGTGAGGAGGTGCACCTATTGGCTGGTGACTGCTCGCTCTAGCCAGCGCTCGCGTAGTTCGCCCTCAATTAGCCACAGGCCCGCAGCGTTCCGGTTCACTCCGCATTCGCTCGCGTAAGCGTCAAATTCGGCCACTGCCTGGGCAGACGAAAAGTGAGCGGTTATCGTGGGCATTCGTTCACCGCCCCTTAGTACGCTGCGTTGTTGAGCGGGTCGTTTTGCAACACTCAACTTCGCTAATCGACGCTGGCGTCGCTCTCTAACAATCAGCAGTTTCGCCAACTCCGAACCACGCAAGCCGAGGTCGCTTTCATATCGGTCAAATGCTGCCTTGACTATTGGAGCAACGCGAATGGTGATCTGCGGCAACATCTAGCCATCCATCTTGTTTACACAAAATCATCTACATGAAGGGCCGGCTTGCACACAACATGTTGTGCAGTTGTTGACTCGATCTGAGTCAAATCGTATGGTGCATTTGGGTCAAGCAAATGCATCTCCGCCCGTAACTACGGTTGAGCGCTGGACATAGCGGTGGTCCTTGGATAGACCAAGCGCCTTCGCCGAGCGCGCGATCTTGGTTGGTGCCGCCCGGAATTTAAGCGCTTGAGCCGATGGTCACTTGGCCAGACACCGCTCGAAGAGGAAATAAGATGCTGAGGAGTGGGGCCGCTGCGGCGCGGACTGTTGAAGGCGACTATCTGATGTCACGCCCAGCTCCAAATACGATTCCAATAGAGGATCGGCTAATTGTCGCCTTGGACGTGGAGTCGATCGACGAAGCCAAGGCCGTAGTGAAGAGCTTGGGGGAGTCCGTATCTTTTTACAAAATTGGACTGGGCCTCCAATTCAAGGGCGGAATTGAATTGGCAAAGGAGCTCAAGAAACAGGGCAAGAAAGTATTTTTCGATTCCAAGATTTATGATGTCGAGGCAACGACCAAGGCGGCCGTTCAATCGATTGTGGAACTTGGCGTCGATTTCCTGACCATTCATGGCAACACCTCAATCCTTAAGGAGGCAGTAGCAGGGCGCGGCGACAGTGATCTCAAATTGTTCGTAATCACCGTGCTTACGAGTCTCGACGACAAGGATATGATCGAAATGGGCTACACAGTAAGCGTCGAAAAGATGGTTGAGTATAAGACTAAGGCGGCTCTGGATTCGCGCTGCGATGGAGTTATTACATCTGGTCTAGAGGCTCGGATGATCCGGAGAATTGCGGAACGCAACGGATCCAATTTGCTAATTGCAACACCTGGCATTCGATCAGACGGCGTTAGCCGTAACGACCAAAAGCGGGTGGCGACACCCAAGAGCGCAATTGAGGCCGGGGCGGATTACCTCGTCATGGGTCGTCAAATACTCAAAGCCCAAAGTCGTAGAGATGAGGCAGTGCGAGTCTTTGAGGATATTCACGCCGCACTAACGACCTAACTCCTCACACGAAACCGCCCGTCCTTAATCCGGCTAAGCTCAAAATGATGCCGACGCTCATCATCAGCGCGAGTTCAAATCGTCGAGAAGTGCCGCGATGCGGCCGGAATCGGTCTGGCTCATCACCACTTGGGCGCGGCTGGTCGCCGCGGTGAGGTCAAGGCCGCGAATGACCTCCTTCACCCGCGCGAGGTTGGATACCGCCATCGACAGGTCGCGCAGGCCGAGGCCGATGAGCAGCGCGCTGTAGCGCGGATCGCCGGCCATTTCCCCGCACAGCGATATGGGGATGCGGGCGCGAAGCGCGGCCTCCGTCGCGAACTGAATGAGGCGCAGGACCGCCGGATGCAGCGGATTGTAGAGCGCGGCCACTTGTTCATCGCCGCGGTCGATGGCCAATGTGTACATCGTCAGATCATTGGTGCCGATGGCGAAGAAATCGCAGACCTGGGCCAGCGCGTCGGCGGCCAGCGCCGCTCCCGGAACCTCGATCATGGCACCCAGCGGCGGCAGCGGATCGGCGATTTCGATACCGCGGCGAACCAGGCGGCGGGCCACGCGCTTCATCGCCTCGCGCACCTGGCGCATCTCCGATGTGGTCGTGATCATGGGCAGAAGGATACGCATGGGACCATGGCGACCGGCCCGCAGAATCGCCCCGAGTTGCGCTTCGAGGAGCCGCGGTTCCCGCAGGGATAGGCGGATGGCGCGCAATCCCAAGGCCGGGTTGGCGCTGGGCATGATGTGCCCCTCCAACGCAAAGGGCAGCTTGTCCCCTCCGACATCGAGCGTGCGGACCGTGACCGGCAGTCCGCTCATGCCTTCGACGATGGCGCGCAGCACTTCGTATTGCTCGTCCTCGTCCGGAACGGTCGTGCGGTTCATGAACAGAAATTCGCTGCGCAGCAGGCCCACGCCGGAAGCACCGGCCTCGACCGCGGCCTTGACCTCGTGCGGCAGCTCGATATTCGCCTGGAGCGTGATCGTGGTGCCGTCGCGCGTGACCGAGGGCAGCCGCTTGAATCCATCCAGCCGCCGCCTTTCGCGCTGCATCTCCTCGAGGCGGCGCTGATAGTCGGCCAAGGTTTTCTGGCTCGGCTGCACGATGACCGCGCCGCCGGTACCGTCGACGATGACCATATCGCCCGATTTCACCGCTCCGATAAGGCCGGTGGCGCCGACCACCGCCGGCAAACCAAGCGAACGGGCCATGATCGCCGTATGGCCCTCCGCCCCCCCCAAGACCGAGGCAAATCCGCCGATGCGCGCGGTGTCCATCAGGGCGGTGTCCGCGGGGGTTATCTCCTCGGCGACGACGATGGTGCCCTCGGCCAAGGTCGAAAAGGCGACATAGGGCGTCTTCGTCAGATTTCGGATCAGACGCTGGCCGACCTCGCGAATGTCGTCGGCACGGGCGGCGAGATAGGCATCGTCCATGCTGGCGAAGCCTTTGAGGATGGCCGATATTTCGTTCCTGACGGCGGCCTCGGCGTTGATCCGTTCTTCGGCGATGTGCCGGTCGGTTTCACGGACCAAACGCGATTCGGTCAACATCAGTTGGTGGGCGTCGAGCAGGAAGCCGATTTCCTCGGCCGCCGCCGCGGGCAACGCCGCGGTCTTGGCCTTCAGCTTCTTCAACTGGGTCCGCGATTTGGCCACGGCATCGGCGAAGCGAGCACGTTCATCCTCGACCTTTTCCGGCGGGACCGGATATTCGGGAACAGACACCGCCCCGGTTTCGCGCAGATGCGCAGGCCCGATGACGATGCCGGACGAAACGCCGTGACCGTCGAACCGCCTTTCGGTCCCGGCCGGCGATGTCTCACGGGCACCCTTCCGGGGTGCCGGCGGCCGTCGTTCAGTCTTCATCGAATTTGCCTTCGACCAGCGCCTTGAGCGCCGCGAGGGCCTCGCGCGCCTGCCGCCCCTGCACCCTGATCTGTAGGGCGCAGCCGATGCCCGCGGCCAGCATCATCAGCCCCATGATCGAGCGGCCGGAGACAACCGCGTCCTTTTTCGCGACCTGGATTTCGGCGTCGAAGGCGCCGGCGAGTTTCACAAAACGTGCGGCGGCGCGCGCATGAAGACCGCGACGATTGACGATCGTGACGTCGGCGGTGAAGGTTTCACGAGCTGAGCTCGCGGATTGATCGAGCGTCACGGCGCCGGATTCCCGGCCAGCAGACGCGAGGCGACGTTGATGTATTTGCGTCCGGCCTCTTGGGCCGCGGCGACGGCGGCGCCCAGTTTCTCAGTGCCGCGTACCGAGGCCAGCTTGATCAGCATCGGCAGATTAACGCCCGCGATCACTTCGATTTGAGCCTTGTCCATGATCGAGATGGCAAGGTTCGACGGCGTCCCCCCGAACATATCGGTCAGCACGACGGCGCCGGCACCGCCATCGACTTTCGCGACCGCTTCGAGAATCTCCAGACGTCGCTGCTCCATGTCGTCCTCTGGGCCGATGCAGACGGCGAGGATGTTCTTCTGCGGCCCGACCACGTGTTCGAGCGCCGCGATGAACTCCGCCGCCAGCCGCCCGTGTGTGACCAAGACGATACCGATCATGACCGCCCCTTTCCGCCTTGTGCCCTTGCCGTCTTCACCATTTCAAGCGCGGTCGGCGCGGTCGATGTCGCGATGGGCGAGATCGACATGCAGACCGCGCGCGCCCAGCCAGCCCTTGAGACATTCGGCGACATAGACCGAACGATGGCGACCGCCCGTGCAACCCACGGCAATGGTGAGGTAGCTTTTGCCTTCACGCTGATATCCCGGCACCACCGATTCCAACATGGCCTCAAGCGTCCGCCGGAAGGACACAAACACAGGATCCGCCTCGATAAACGCGCCGACCGCGGGATCGCGCCCGGAGAGGGGGCGAAGATCGGGCCGATAATGTGGATTGGCAAGAAAGCGAACGTCGAGCACCAAATCCGCCTCGCGGGGTAGGCCGTGGCGATAAGCGAAGGAGACGACAAAGACCGCCAGCGCCGGACTGGCGTCGAGGGCAAATTGCCCGGTCAGCAGGCGCTTGAGTTCGATCAGCGACAATACGCTTGTATCGACAACAACATCCGCGCGATCGCGGAGCTCGGACAGAAGCCGCCGCTCCCCCGCGATGCCGTCGGATACGGTCCCTTCGGCGGCCAGAGGATGACGCCGCCGCGTCTCGGAGAAACGCCGACGCAGCACTTCATCCTCGCAATCGAGGAACAGCACCCTGGCGTCGAGGTCGCCGGCGGCGACCAAGCGGTCGATCCGGAGAAGGAACGGGCTAACCCCGAAATCACGGGTACGAATGTCGATGCCGATGGCGATCGGGTGCCAATCCCGATCGTTCAGGCTCACGAGATCGGACAGCAGGGAGAGAGGCAAGTTGTCGACCGCCTCGTAGCCCATATCTTCCAATAGCTTGAGCGTCGAGGAACGGCCGGCGCCGGACATGCCCGTCACCAGCAAGACCCGGCGCCGCGGCTTCTTGTCGGTGGAAGATTTCACCGCCGGTTTTTCAACGCCCGCGATCATTCTTGGGCAATCGCCTGGTCGGGCGCGAGCGTAGCCGAGGCGACCGCGGCGCGCAGTTTTGCGGGCGCCGATGCCTCAAAAGGCGCGATATCGATTCGCCGAACCGCGACCCCGAGAAAAGCGCATCGATCGGGTTCGGGCAGGCGCGCAACCTTCTCCGGCGCGACCAAATCGGCGACCAGATCCAGCCTGGCCGTCGCCGCGGCCGGCAGGCGCAGGATGCCGACGCCGCGCACTTCCATGAGCCCGGCGATGGTCGGGGGCGCGCTTGCCGTCAAGATGCCATCCTTCACCGAAAGCTCCGTGTAGTCGTCGGCGATCAGGTGACCGCCACCATCGACGAGCCGCAGGGCGAGATCGGATTTGCCGCTGCCGGACGGGCCGCGCAGCAGGACTCCGACGCCGCAAATTTCGATACAGGTACCGTGAACCCGCACGACCCCGTCCGTCTGCGTCGAACCCGCGGTCATGCTTTCGTCCATCAGGCCCCGGGCAGACGCACGACGAAACGCGCGCCCAATGCCCTGCCGCCGGCGCCGCGGCGGTTGTCGGCCGCGATCGTGCCCCCATGCCCTTCGACGATCTGTTTTGAAATGCTCAAGCCGAGACCCGAATGCGTGCCGAATTTTTCGCCCCGCGGCCGCTCGCTGTAGAACCGACGGAAGATGGCGTCGTTCTTGCCCTCCGCGATACCGGGGCCTTCGTCGTCGATCAGAACCTCGACCATAGTGCCTCGGCGCGCGGCGCTCAACCCGATCCTTCCACCGGGTGGACTGAACGAAACCGCATTGGCAATAATGTTACGGAAGACCTGGGCAAGCCGGTCCTCGACCCCTTGCACGATCAAACGGTGGCCGGGGGCAATGGAAAGGTCGAGGGTTGGTCCATCCTCCCCCCTGGTCGCCTTGTGAATGTCGGCGAGAGTGGACAGAAGGTGGCCCATATCGACCGCACCGGATTCGGCGCGCGACATCTCGGCATCGAGCCTCGATGCGTCGGCGATGTCCGTAATCAAGCGATCGATGCGGGCCAGATCCTCCATCAATATCCCGGTCAGCTTCTTCTGTTGCTCCGGGTCCTTGACGCGGACCATGGTCTCCACCGCGCTTTTCAGCGAGGTCAGCGGGTTCTTGATTTCATGGGCGACATCGGCGGCGAAGGATTCGATGGCATCGAGACGAGCCCACAAAGTTGCCGTCATGTCACGCAAAGCCACCGACAAATCGCCAATTTCATCGCCGCGCCGGCTGAAATCGGGAATCACAGGCTGGCGGCCATGCGCCCGCCGCACCTGATCGGCGGCCTGGGCGAGCCGGCGTATCGGTCGAGCGATCGTGCCCGCCAGATAGACCGACAACAACGTCGTGACTCCGAAGACGACGGCAAAAATCTTCAAGATATCGAGGCGGACCGCGCGCAGCGATCGATCGATGCCCGCCCCGGTGCTGGTGAGCATCAAGGCACCCAGGACCTGGCGATAACGCTGCACGGGCACGGCGGTCAGGAGGGCAATTTCTCCATTCCCGGCGTCGCGAACCGAACTGGCCGTTTCGCCGGCGAGAGCCTGCCCGACCTCGACATAGTCGCGCGCCGATTGACTGGGCGATTCGAAATAGGGCTCCAGGTTGCTCAGCCTGGGCAGCCAGGTCAGGACCGTGTCGTAGATGTGCGATATGGCCGCGGCGGTGCCGCCCTGCGCGGCGTTTGGCGGCGGCAGCGGTTCCACTCGGATTTCGCCGCCCGGTCCCGCGAGGACGCGCGAATCGCCGATCATTTCACCGGTCGGGGCGAACATGCGGACGCGGGCGCCTCCGGGCTCGGTCAGGCGGCGAAGAATCTGCCGCGCCGTTTCCGCCGACAGCCGTTCGCGGTCGGCATCGCCGGCGGCGACCGCACCTTCGCCGATGGCTCCGGCGATCATCCGCGCTTGAGTATTCAGCGATTCGATTTCGGCTTCGATCAATCGCCCGCGATATTCGTCAAGATAAAGAAGGCCGCCGACCAGAATGGCGAGGGCCAGGCCGTTGAGCGCAAGCAGGCGCAGGGTCAGCGGCGACACGCGCCGACGGGGCACCGGCAGGCCGGATAGGGCGCCGCCGGTCGATTGCCGGGACACGAAGCGAGGCGGCAAGTCTTCGACCATTACTAGACCGCCCCGGCCTCACTGATCGCGATACCGATAGCCAAGTCCGTACAGCGTTTCGATATGGGCAAATTCGGCATCGAGCGCCTTGAATTTCTTGCGAAGCCTTTTGATATGGCTGTCGATCGTACGGTCATCGACATAGATATGTTCGCCATAGGCCGCGTCCATAAGCTGGTCGCGGTTCTTCACATGTCCGGGGCGCAGCGCGAGCGCCTTAAGCAGCAGAAATTCCGTGACGGTGAGCGTCACCGCCTCGCCTTTCCAGGTGCATTCATGCCGGTTCGGATCGAGCACGAGGTCGCCGCGGGTGACCGACGCCTCGTTGGGCACAGCCTTGCCGTCCTTGTCCTTGGCGGGCGGCTCCAAGCGGCGAAGAAGCGCGCGGATGCGCTCGACCAGGAGGCGCTGGGAAAACGGCTTTTTGATGTAGTCGTCAGCGCCCATGCGGAGGCCGAGCATTTCATCGACTTCGTCGTCCTTCGAGGTCAGAAAGATGACCGGGACCTTACTCTGGCGCCGCAGACGAGACAGAACCTCCATTCCGTCCAAGCGCGGCATCTTGATGTCCAGAACGATCAAGTCGGCGGGTTGCTGGGTGAGCGCCCGCAAGGCCTCCGCGCCGTCGCTGTAGGAGCGGACCTCGAACCCCTCCGCCTCCAGCGCCATCGAAACGGAGGCAAGGATATTGCGGTCGTCATCGACCAAGGCGATGGTCTGCGGCACCGGAGGGCGGCTCCTCTTGCGGGAACGACAGTAACGGTTGGCGGCCGATCGCGCGCCGCGCGATTGACCGGCTATCCCGGCGATTATATCAAGTCCCGGGCGCCTTGGGCTCTATGCTGTTGGCGGCGCGCCATGACCCGCCGGGTGGAGGACGACGATGAGCGAAATTCGCGACACACCGGGAGCACAGGCCCGGCAGCTTCTGCGGGCGGCCGATCGCGCGGCGCTCGGTACTTTGTTGCGGGCCGAGGCGGGCGGTCACGGGAACTGGCCCTACGCCTCGTTGGTGCTGACCGCGGTCGACCACGATGCCTGCCCCATCCTGCTGATTTCCACGCTGGCCGACCACACCCGAAATATCGCCGTGGACCCCCACGTTTCATTGCTTTTCGACGGCACAGCGGGGTTTGCCGAACCGTTGACCGGGCCGCGCGTGAGCGTGCAGGGCCGTGCGACGCGGACCGACGACGCGCACCTTCGCACCCGCTTCATCGCCCGACACCCCAGTGCGTCTTTTTATGCCGGATTCAAGGACTTCAGCGTCTATCGGGTGACCGTGGAGCGTGCCCACCTGGTTGCCGGATTCGGCCGCATCCATTGGATCGAGGGCAAAGACGTGGCTTTCGACACCGGCGCCACCCGCGCGCTGGCCGAGGCCGAGCCCGACATCCTCGCCCACATGAATTCGGACCACGCCGAGGCGATCGACCTTTACGCCAGCCGCATCCTGGGCAAATCGGGCGGCGGGTGGAAAATGACCGGCATCGACCCGGAGGGGATCGATCTGCGCCAGGCCGGAGAAACCGCAAGATTGAATTTTGAAACGACCATCGGCGATCCGGGCGCGGCCCGCGCCGCGCTGGTCCAGCTCGCCTCCGTCGCCCGTGCCGCCGCGAAAACAGCCTAAGGGAGCGACGCTTCTATCGACAGGTCCGACGCCCCAGCCTTATGTTGGCCGCGACCACTAGCCGCGCGCACTCGATAACCCAAGAAAGCCGCGAAGCCGTGAACAGCCGAGCCACCCGCTCCGGCCGGCAAGGCTCTCCATGCCGCCGGTGAACGAGATCATCCTAATCGGCGGGATGCTGGTCCTGATCAGCATCCTGATCGGATTGTTTTCCGCGCGCATCGGCGCGCCCGTGCTGCTGGTTTTTCTTGTCCTCGGCATGTTGGCGGGAGAGGAGGGACCGGGAGGCATCCGGTTCGATTCGGTCCCCGAAAGTTTCCTCATTTGCAGTATCTGCCTGGCTATCATCCTGTTCGACGGCGGCCTGCGCACGCCCAAGAGCGTCTTTCGCGTGGCCGCCAAGCCATCCGTGCTCTTGGCAACCGTGGGCGTCGTCATCACTGCGGCCGTGACTGCGCTGTTCGTGCAATGGCTGTTCGGGCTGGACCTGATGCCGGCCTTTCTCGTCGGATCGATCGTCGCCTCGACCGACGCCGCCGCGGTGTTTTTCCTTCTTCATCTCCGCGGCATGGATTTGAAAAAGCGCGTGAGCGGCACGCTCGAAATCGAATCCGGCGCCAACGACCCGATGGCTGCTTTCCTCACCGTTGCGCTGGCGCAATTGATTCAGTCCGGCGCAACCGAGCCGGGATGGCCGCTCGCGGGCGGTTTTGCCTATGCCATGGGTGTCGGGGCGGCGGCGGGAATCGGCGGCGGTTACCTGCTCGCCTGGGCGATCAACCGGCTGACTCTGGCGCCCGGTCTTTATCCGATTTTCGCGGTCGCCGGTGGGCTCACGATTTTCAGCGGCACCCAGGTCGTGGAGGGCAGCGGCTTCCTGGCCGCCTATCTTGCCGGCCTGATCCTGGGCAACACGCGCCTGCGGGCCCTGCCATTGATCGGCCGTTTCCATGACGGGCTCTCGTGGTTAAGCCAGATCGTCATGTTTCTGTTGCTGGGCCTTTTGGTGACGCCGTCAAAGCTGGTGCCGGAGCTGGCGCCGGCCCTGGCGGTCGCGGTTGCGCTGATCTTCGTCGCCCGTCCGGTGGCGGTCGTGTTGTGTCTGCTGCCGTTTCGGTTTTCGTTTCCCGAAACGGTGTTTATCGCCTGGGTTGGCCTGCGCGGCGGCGTCACGATTTTTCTAGCGTTGATTCCGCTGCTGGTCGGCGTGGCCAATGCGGAGTCCATGTTTCATATCGCTTTTGTCGTCGTGTTGTCATCGCTGGTGCTGCAGGGGTGGACGGTGCCGGTGGTGGCGCGGTGGCTGAAGCTCGGCCTTCCGACCGAACCGGACTCCGATCAACGCTTCGATTTCGGCACGATCCGGAATTTCGATCGCGACCTTGCCGGTTTTCAAGTCGCGGGGGATAGCGCCGCGTCGGGCGCGGCGCTAGATCGATTGCACCTGCCGCCGCGGTCGCGCGTGGTTTCGGTAATTCGCGCCGGGACCGTGCTTAACCGGCAGGCGGTCGCGCAATTGGAAGCAGGCGATTACGTGCTGGCCGTGGCGCCGCCGGACCGCATGGCCGCGCTCGGCCGCCTGTTCGCGGCGCGTGCGGTGGACGACCCACTCCCGGATGATGAAGTTTTCGGGGAATTCGCGGTCGATGGCACGAGCCCGATGGACGCCCTGATCAAACTTTACGGCATTCCCGTGGCCGAAAAGGATCGCAGCAAGACGGTGGGCGAGTACTTCGTCGAACGCTACCGCAACCCGGTGGTCGTGGGCGACCGCGTGGCCTGCGGCCCGATAGACCTGATCGCGCGGTCGGTCGAGCGCGGCAAAGTCGCGCGCATCGGCGTTGAACTTGATCCCGGCCGGGTCGAATCCTATCGCGGACTGTCGCTTATCGGTATTTGGCGCCGGCTATGGCGCCGGCAAGGCGCGAACACCGACCGATGAAGGCGGCGGCGCGGGCGCGCCGCCGCGGAAGTTAGTCTAGCCGAAGAGCTTCACGATCTGCTGTTCGCTTTGAGCGGCAAGCGCCAAGGCCTCGACGCCGATCTGCTTGCGGGTGTTGAGCGAGGTGGCTTTCGTGGAGTCTTCGTTGACGTCGGCGACGGTCAGGCGATCGGCGCCATCCCTCAGGCTGTTGACATACCGATCGGTGAAGTCCGAGCGCACTTGAAGGAAACTGGCGTTGCTGCCCAGCGCGATCGACCGGGTCCGCACCGAAGACAGCGCCGTGGTCAAGCCGGCGCCGCCCTCAAGGCGATCGTTACCGGCCCCGCCAGCCAGCTTGTCGTCGCCGGCGCCGCCCAGCAGAACGTCGCTGCCGTCGCCGCCGTCCAAGGTGTCATTTCCCTCGCCGCCGTCGAGCACGTCGTCGCCCGACCCGCCGTCGAGCACGTCATTACCCGTGCCGCCGTCGAGCACGTCGTTGCCGGCGCCGCCATCAAGACGGTCATTGCCGGACCCGCCAAGGAGGGTGTCGTCGCCCGTGCCGCCGTCGAGTGCGTCGTTCCCGGCGCCGCCATCGATGTAGTCGTTCCCGGCGCCGCCGAAGATGCGGTTGTTGCCCGAGTTGCCGTTCAGCGTGTCGTTACCGCTGCCCCGGTCTGGGTGTTATTATTGCCGCTCATTCACACGCCCTCTGTTGCCGGCCCAGGATTAAGACCAACATCGAAAAACACCTCTTCCCGGAACCGGCTTTTTTAGGCTGCCGGCGTTCTTATGCCCTTGATAGGCAGGGACACTTCAACAAATCCTTACTAGGACCACAACCCCGACTAAAGTAGGTAGCGCTGATTTTATTTATCCCATTGAATTGGAACGACAATCTTATTTTCAGCGCAGCTCGATTTTCGGGTGCGGGAAGGGCCAATTCGCAGAATCGGTTATTGGCGCGCGTTCTCAATATGTTTACGCCCGTGTGGGGGTAGGCGCTTATGCTCGCTCTGATTGTTGCCTGTACCTAGTGCGCGTCGGCCCAGTTCGCGCCGGTTCCGACGTCGACCACGAGCGGAACGCTGAGTGAAGCGGCGGCCGCCATGATTTTTCCGATGACTGCCGCGATGCTCTCCGCTTCCGCCTTCGGGGCCTCGAACAAGAGTTCGTCGTGAACCTGCAACAACATCCGCGCCCGTGACCCGGTGTCGCCTAGCGCGTCCGGGACCCTGACCATCGCCCGCTTGATGATGTCGGCCGCGCCACCTTGCAACGGCGCGTTGATGGCGGCGCGTTCGGCGAAGCTGCGATGGGCGGCGTTGCGCTCCTTGATGCCGGGGATATGGATGCGACGCCCGAATGGGGTCGTGACGTAACCCCGCTCGCGGCATTCCGCCTTGGTACGTTCCATGTAGTCGCGAATGCCGGGATAACGCTCGAAATAGGCCTTGATGTAGGCCCCCGCCTCGGCCTGGGGGATGCCGAGCTGTTTGGCCAAGCCGAAGGCGCTGATGCCGTAAATGATGCCGAAGTTGATCGCCTTGGCCTTGCGCCGCACCTGCGGGTCCATGCCCGCCACCGGCACGCCGAAGACCTGCGAAGCGGTCAGCGCATGAATATCGATCCCGTCGCGAAACGCGACTTTCAAGCTGTCGATGCCGGCGACATCGGCTAGAAGACGCAGCTCAATCTGAGAATAATCAAGCGACACCAGGACGTTACCGGGATCGGCGACGAAGGCGCGGCGAATCTTGCGGCCCTCTTCGGTACGCGTCGGGATGTTCTGAAGGTTGGGATCGTTGGACGACAGCCGCCCCGTCGATGCCACCGCCATCGCATAACAGGTATGGACGCGGCCGGTCCGCACGTTGATCTGGCCAACCAACGCATCGGCGTAGGTGCTCTTGAGCTTGGCGATCTGCCGCCAGTCCAGCACGCGGGCCGGCAGACCGTGGCCTTGCGCCGCGAGCAACTCCAGCACTTCGGCGCCGGTGGCATAGGCGCCGGTCTTCCCGGTCTTGACCAACTTGTCGCCACCCATCCTCAGCTCGTCGAACAGAACCTCGCCGAGTTGTTTGGGCGAACCGATGTTGAAGGCATGGCCGGCCAGCCGATAGATCTCGGTTTCCAATGCAGCGAGCCTTTCGCCGAAATCGCGGGACAGGCGGTTCAATTCATCCCGATCGACGCCGATGCCCGCGCGCTCCATGTCCGCCAGGATCGGAATGAGGGGGCGTTCGATGGTTTCATAGACGCCGACCATACGTTCGGCGCCGAGGCGCGGCTTCAGAAGACCGTGCAGCCGGAGGGCGGCGTCGACCTCCGCGCCGGCGCAGCCCAGCGCCTTGTCCGGCGGCACCTGGGCCAGCCCGATGCGCGACTTGCCCGAACCGAGCAAAGCTTCGCGGCTCGGCGGTTTGTGCTTCAAATGCAGGTCCGCCAGCGTGTCGAGTTCGTGGTTGTGCAACCCACCTTCGAGCACATAGGACAACAACATCGTGTCGTCGACCGGCACCACTTCGATGCCGCGTTCCGCCAGCATCTCGACATCGTATTTGACGTTGTGGCCGATCTTCAGCACCGCGCGGTCGGCGAGCAGCGGTTTCAGTCGCGCCAGCACGCCGTCGCGATCGAGCTGCGGGGCCTTTGCGCCCGCGCCGAGGTCGAGTTCTCCTAGGGCGTGGCCCAACGGAATGTAACCGGCCGATCCCGGCGCCACCGCCAAACCGATGCCCACGATGTCCGCCCGCATCGGATCGGTATGGGTGCCCAACACGCGCAGGGCGAGGATGCCGGCATCGGCCGCCCGTGTGATCCAGGCATCCAGCGCGTCCCAATCCTGGATCGCCTCATAGGTGGCCGCACCGGGCTCA
Source organism: Rhodospirillaceae bacterium (assembly GCA_009694125.1). Lineage (GTDB taxonomy): Bacteria > Pseudomonadota > Alphaproteobacteria > CACIAM-22H2 > CACIAM-22H2 > SHVT01. Next base: position 19,710 of record SHVT01000008.1, read on the forward strand.
GGCGCGCGCGCGATGACGGGTACGGCCGCCGCGGCCGCTGAATCCTGGCCTGGCGCCAACCCGAACCGGGTCTCCATACGTTGGATCAGGGCCTTGAATTCCTGCGCCTTGAGAAAGGCGAGCAGCGTCGCTGGGTCGGGACCGCGCAGGGCCAGACTCGCCAGCGGCGCCGGCAGCATCATGTCGTCCTTGAGCTTCACCAACTGGCGCGAGAGGAGGGCCTTGTCGCGGTTGGCGAGCAGGGCTTCGCGGCGCTTGGGCTGTTTGATTTCATCGGCGCGGGCGAGCAGTGCGTCGAGGCTGCCATAGGTGTTGATGAGCTCCGCCGCCGTCTTCACGCCGATACCGGGCACGCCGGGCACGTTGTCGGTCGAATCTCCGGCCAATGCCTGCACGTCAACGACCCTTTCGGGATCGACGCCGAATTTTTCCCGCACCTCGGAGATGCCGATTTTACGGTTCTTGATCGGATCGAGCATGGCGATGCGGTCGCCGACCAGCTGCATCAAGTCCTTGTCCGACGACACGATGGTCACGTCGGCGCCGGCTTTTTCCGCCGCCCGCGCATAGCTGGCGATCAGGTCGTCGGCCTCGAACCCCGCTTCTTCGATGGCGGGCAGATTGAGGGCGCGCGTCGCCTCCCGCACCAGCGCGAATTGCGGAACCAGTTCCGCGGGCACCTCCGGCCGGTTCGCCTTGTATCCGGCATAGATGTCGTTGCGGAAGCTGCGCTGGCCAGCATCGAAGATTACGGCGAGGTGGTTGGCGGCAGTGTCGGTCAACAGCTTGAGGAGCATGTTGACGAAGCCATACACCGCGCCGGTCGGCGTGCCGTCCGAACGCGTAAATGGCGGCAGCGCGTGAAAAGCTCGAAAGATATAGCCCGACCCATCGACCAGATAAATGCGGTCGCGTGCCGCCGCGGGTAGGGCGGCCGGGTTCATCGCATCAACGTCAATGACCGCCGCCGCTTCTCCGGGCTGAGGCCGATTTCCGATAGCTTCGGCCGCAATAGGGGCATTCGACTTCCCCGGCCGCGCCGAGATTGAGATAGACCAGCGGATGGCCGAGCGCCCCGCCGCCGCCGTCGCAGCCGGCCACGTCGGCGTCGATTTCCACGGTTTCGAGCGATTGCATGATCTTCCCGCCGGCCATTGCTGCTGGACCCTTCATTGACCCCCGCACGGCGCCGATGATACCGATTGCGCCGCCCCTGGCAATGGCGCCCTCGCCGGCGCCCGGTCTCTCAGGATCCAGACGCCCCCATGACACCGCCGCGCGACGCCCCACTCCCGGATTTCGCCATCGCCACCGCCGGTCTTAACAAATCCTATGCCGGCTCCGGACGGCGGCCGTCCAAACATGCCTTGATCGACATCGACCTTCAGATTCCGCGTGGCAGTCTGTTTGGACTGCTCGGCCCCAACGGTGCGGGCAAATCCACGATCATCAATATCCTCGCCGGGCTGTCGATCAAGACTTCGGGCAAGGTCTCGGTCTGGGACATCGATCTCGACCGCGATCCGCGCGGGGTCCGCGGCGCCGTCGGCATCGTGCCCCAAGAGGTCAATCTCGACGCCTTTTTCACGCCGCGCGAGTTGCTCGAACTCCATGCCGGTCTGTACGGCGTACCCAAGGCCGAGCGCCGCACCGACGAAATTCTGGCCGCGCTGGGCCTGGCCGATCAGGCCCATTCCTACGCCCGCGCCTTGTCCGGGGGTATGCGGCGGCGGCTGATGGTGGCCAAGGCGTTGGTTCACGCTCCGCCAATCCTGGTGCTGGACGAACCCACCGCCGGGGTCGATGTCGAATTGCGCCAGCAACTCTGGGCCTATGTCCGCAAGCTGAACCGGGAGGGCACCACCGTCCTCCTGACGACCCATTATTTGGAGGAAGCCGAGCAGCTCTGCGACCGCATCGCCATCATCCATCGCGGGCGCGTCATCGCGTGCGATACCACCGAGGCCCTGCTGCGCCGTTTCGACGCGAAGGAATTGACGCTGATCGTCGCCGAGGAATTGACCCAGGTGCCGGCCCCGCTCGCCCCCTTGGCGCCAAAATTGGAGCCGCCGCGCCGGCTCGTCTTCCGGTATCAGCCGAGCCGCATGCGGGTTTCTCAAATCCTGGATGCCGCCGCCGCCGCCGGCCTCACCATCGTCGACCTGACGACCGAGGAAACCGACCTGGAGGACATCTTTCTTCAGCTCACCCGCGACGCAACCAAAGCGGTCGCGGCAAAAATTCCCGGATGAGCCGGCTGGCTCTCTTCCTAAATTTTCTGCTGGCCGCCTGCGCGCCCTATCTTCAGCCGGCGGGTCCGCCGATCCAGGCGCCGGTCCTGAACGGGGACCGGATCGTGGCGGCCGACGGCGCGGAACTGCCGCTCAAATCCTGGCAGCCGGAGGGCGAGGCGCAGGTCGTCATCCTCGCGCTTCACGGCTTCAACGACTATCTCAACGGCTTCGCCGCGCCCGGCGAATTCTGGGCGGGGTACGGCATCGCAACCTATGCCTACGACCAGCGCGGTTTCGGCCGGGCGGCCAATCCCGGCGTGTGGCCGGGAACGGAGGCCCTGACCGCCGATCTGGAGACGGCCGCGGCGCTGATCGCCGCGCGCCATCCCGGCCGGCCGCTGTATCTGGTCGGCGATTCCATGGGCGGCGCGGTAATCCTGGCCGCGGTCGCTGAAGGCCGCACGCTGCCCGCCGCCGGCATCGTTTTGGTGGCGCCCGCGGTGTGGGGCCGCACGACGATGCCCTTTTACCAGCGCGCCGCGCTTTGGCTCGCGGCCAACACCGTGCCCTGGCTGAAGGTGCGGGGCACCAACCTCGGCATCCTGCCGTCGGACAACATCCCGATGTTGCGCAAACGCGGCGCCGATCCGTTGGTCATCAAGGACACCCGCATCGATTCGGTCCACGGGCTGGTCGATTTGATGGACACGGCGCTGGCCGCGGGCCCGGCCTTGCGCCTGCCGACGCTGCTCCAATACGGGGCGAACGATCAGGTGATTCCGCCCATCCCCATGCGCAAGATGATCGCGGATCTGCCGCCGGAATCCGCCGCGTTTTGGCGCATCGCGACCTATCGCGACGGCTATCACATGCTGTTGCACGATCTAAAGGCAGAGATACCGCTGGCCGATATTGTCGCCTGGACTAAAGGTGCTGCCGCGAACCGCACGCCGCTGCCGTCCGGCGCCGATGCCGCCGCGCGCGATTAACGCCCGATCCGTCGCGGAAGGCGCAGCATCAAGAGCGAAGACAGGACATAAATCCCGACCGGGTAGGCGAGGCCGCGCAACAACGCGCCGTGAAAATTCAACTGCCGCGCCTCGGTTAAGGCCTCGCCGACGATGGCCCGGAACCGCTCGCCTTGCGCGACCGGTAGGGTGGCGAGTTCGGCGGGCGCGACCAGGCGCAGGCAGCTTGGCGGCAACGCCGATTCGACCGCAACGAAACGATCGACGACGCATTGCCGGAAATCGCGCAGAACAGCATCGGCTGGCGGCGCGACGATGGCGGCTTCGCGCAATTCGGCCCGCAGCCGGCCGCCGGCCGCGTCGGCGCTCGCTCCGGCCCGGCTTTCGAGCAGGCCGAAAAAGATCATGCCGATGCCCGCAACCCCGGTGGCGATCCCCAGTTGCTGCGCGGTGTGGAGGATTCCGGAGGCCGAGCCCGCGAACTGCCGGGGCACGCCGGCGAGAACCGCGTTCATCAGCGGCGCCATCACCAGCCCCATGCCGAGCCCGATGAGAAGCAGGACCGGCAGCACCTCCAAGGACTGAAAATCCGTCCCAACGAATTCGAGGACAAACGCCAGCCCAGCCATGCCCGCCGCCATCGCCAAGCCGCCGGCCACCATGACGTCGCGGCCGAAACGCGGCACCAGCTTGGCCGATAGTGACGAGGCGATGGCCGCGCCCACGGAGAACGGCAGCGTCGTCAGCGCGGCGTGGAGGGCGGTGAACTCCAACCCGATCTGCATGAAGATCGTGAAGATAAGAAAGAAAGACCCGAGCGCGCTGGAAAACGTCACCGACACCAACAGCCCGGCGACGAAGGACGATTCGCCGAACAATTCCAGCACCACCAGCGGCGATCCGTCCTTCTTTGTCTTGTAGCGTTCGAAAAGGACGAACACCGCGAAGACCGGCAGCGACGCCGCCATGGCCGCAAATGTCCACGCCGGCCAATCCAGCTCGCGCCCTTCGACCAACGGCAAAAACAGCATGGCGAGGCCGAGCGTCAGAACGGTCACGCCGATCGGATCGAGCCGCAACGTGTGCGGTGCCTTCGATTCATGAACCAGGATCGCGGCACCGATGAAGGCGATCAGCCCGATGGGTATATTGACCAGGAAAATCGGCCGCCAATCCAGCCCGAACAAATGCGCATCGATCAATAGCCCGCCAGCAAGCGGCCCGCTGATCGTCGAAATGCCGATGACCGCGCCATAAATGCCGAAAACTTTGGCGCGTTCGTTCGGCGGAAAACTCGTCTGCACGATCGACAACACCTGCGGCACCATCGTTGCCGCCATCGCACCCTGAAACAGGCGCGCGCCGATCAGCCATTCCGGGCTTCGCGCCAAGCCGCACAACAGCGAGGCGACCGTGAAGCCAACGACGCCGACCAGGAACATCCGCTTGCGTCCGAAGATGTCGCCGAGCCGCCCGCCGGTAATCAGCATCAGCGCGAAGGCCAGCGAATACGCAGCGATCACCCATTGGATCGCCGCATAGGTCGCACCCAGATCGCGCCGGATCGACGGGATGGCGACGTTGACGATGGAAACGTCGAGCAGATTCATGAAACCGGCGAGCATCAGGACGATCAATGCCCACCAGCGCCGGGGATCGACCTTGCCCGCGCCCGCCGCCATCGGCGCGGGCTTCGCTTCGGCCGCTGAATCCATGCCGTGTTTCCTTCCGACCCGCCAACCACGGGACAGGGCGCACCTGTTTACAGGTTCCCACACCTCGCCGCCACCAGGGCTTCGCCCTGGACCCATTCGTGAGGGAGACCTCCCGGGATCGCGCCCGCGCGTTGAGTGTCTCGACCCGGACGACGAACGCGGTTTGCGCCCCTATCGCCTTTAGTCTAAGTTCCGGCGGCCTATAGGCGCCCGTAGCTCAGTTGGATAGAGCGCTAGCCTCCGGAGCTAGAGGTCGTGGGTTCGAGTCCCGCCGGGCGCGCCAATTTGCCGAGGGGCTGTCCACTTACTCAATAGCCAACAAATCAGTCAGTCACGCCACCAGGGCTTCGCCCTGCCCGGCGGCGCGACGCTTCTGAAAAAACCGTTCCGAAAAGTCGAACTCGAACGCCGCATCGGCGAATTGCTGGGCAGCCACCCCCGTTAGTTCGGACGCCTGTCAGCTTAGTTCGGACGCCTGTCAGCTTAGTTCGGACGCCTGTCAGCGCGACATCTTTTCGATGGTGGCGGTTGTGCTGTGGCCGGGGGTGAGGTCGGCAAGGACCACGCGGCCGCCATAAGCGCGCACGAAATCCGCCCCCACCACCTTTTCCATCGTGTAGTCGGCGCCCTTGACCAGAACGTCGGGGCGTAAGGCCTCGATCAATGTCATCGGTGTATCCTCGCCGAAGACGACAACGAGATCGACGCTGGCCAGCGAGGCGAGCACGGCCGAGCGCGCGGCTTCGTTCTGGACCGGCCGCGCGGGGCCTTTTAGGCGTTTGGTCGATTCGTCGCTGTTGAGACCGACGACGAGGCGGTCGCAGGCCGCGCGGGCCTGGCCGAGCAGCGAGACATGGCCGGGATGGAGCAGATCGAAGCAGCCATTGGTGAACCCGACGCGCAGCTTTTGCCGCCGCCAGCCTTCGACCCGCGCCATGGCCTCGGCCGCGGATACAACCGTGTCTTCGGCCATGCCTTCGGCGGGATGGCGCAGCACGCGCGCGATTTCGGCGGGAGTGGCGACCGCGGTACCGGTCTTGCCGACAACAATGCCGGCGGCGATGTTGGCGAGACGCGCCGCCGTCGCCCAATCGACTCCGGCGCCCAGTGCGGCGGCCACCGTGGCAAGCACGGTGTCGCCCGCGCCCGACACGTCGAACACCTCACGCGCGACCGAGGGCAAATGGCTGACCGCGCCCGCCGCCGTCACCAAGGTCATGCCTTCACCGCCGCGCGTGGCAAGCACGCCGGCAACCGCGCAGCGCCGGATCAACGACCGCGCGGCGTCCACGATCTGCGCGTCGTCGCCGGCGGGCATCTGTGTCGCCTCCGCCAGCTCGCGCCGGTTCGGCGTGAGCAGATCGGCGCCGCGATAGCGGGCGAAATCCACGCCCTTGGGATCGACCACGACCGGTACGCCCGCCACCTTCGCTCCGGCGACAATGGCGGAAACAACGTCGGCGGTCAGCACCCCTTTGGCGTAATCCGACAACACCACGACCCGGCAATCGGCGATGGCGTCGGTGGCCAATTGCACGATGTCGGCCGCGACCAACGCCGAGATCGGGGCGGTGGTTTCGTGATCGGCGCGCAGAAGCTGTTGGCTGCCGGCGACGTAGCGGGTCTTGATCGTGGTCGGCCGCCCGCGATCGACCAGCAAATGCGGTTCCGCCCTTTCCAGCGCGCCGACCAATCGCGTCACCTCAAGCCCGGCGGCATCGTCGCCAACCACCGAAACGAAGGTTGGGTGGGCGCCAAGCGCCACCAGGTTGCGCGCGACATTGCCGGCGCCGCCCAGCATCGAGGCCTCGCGGTCGACGCGAAGCACAGGGATCGGCGCTTCCGGCGAAACGCGATCGACATGGCCGTAAAGGAAGCGGTCGAGCATGACGTCGCCGACGCACAACACACGTGTACCCTTCACGCGACCGAACGAAGCGAACAGGTCGCCGCTGGTCTCCACCGCGTCGCGTTCTGTGTTCACGCCAATCCGAGCTCGATTTCGAGGGCCCCGCACAACATCTGGCCCAGGGTGATATGCATTTCTTGGATCCGCGCCGTTGTCCGGGCGGGTACGATCAGCAACGGGTCGGCCAGCCCCGGTAGATCGCCGCCGCCCTTGCCCGCGAATGCCGCCGCGGTGACGCCCAACTCGCGCGCCGCTTGCAACGCGAGCACGATATTCGGGCTCTTGCCCGATGTCGTGATGGCGAGCGCCAGGTCGCCTTTGCGGCCGAGCGCCCGGACCTGGCGCGCGAACAATTGATCGAAGCCGAGATCGTTGCCGATGGCGGTCAGCGCCGAGCTGTCGGTGGTGAGGGCGATCGCGGCGATCGGCGCCCGATCCATGCGATAGCGCACGGTCAGTTCGGTGGCGAGGTGCTGGGCATCCGCGGCGCTGCCGCCATTGCCGAAAAACAGCAGTTTGCCGCCGCCGCGGATGGAATTCGTGCATAACCGCACCAGTCGCGCGAAAGGTTCCTTGAGCGCCGCCCGCGTGGCCGCGACGGTGGCTTGATGTTCGTCCCACTCCGAATCGAAGAACCGATCGATGTCGATGTCCGCCTCCCGCGAATTCCGTGGCGAATCTACTACGCCAGGGCTTTCTTGAAATAGGCGATCGTGCGGCCGAGCCCTTCTTCGAGCGGCACCTTCGGCTCCCAGCCCAGCGCCGACTTGGCCAAGGAAATGTCGGGGCAACGTTGCAGCGGGTCGTCCTCGGGCAGCGGCTTGTTGACCGTCTTAGAGCGCGAGCCGGTGAGCCGAATCACCGTTTCCGCCAATTCCGCGATGGTGAATTCCCCCGGATTGCCGAGATTAACCGGGCCGGTCAGGCTGTCCGGCGCCGCCATCATCCTGAGAAACCCGTCGATCAGATCGTCGACGTAACAGAAGGCGCGTGTCTGCGTGCCCTTGCCGTACAACGTGATCGGTTCCCCACGCAGCGCCTGGACGATGAAATTGGAGACAACACGCCCGTCATTGGGGTGCATCCGCGGCCCATAGGTGTTGAAGATTCGCGCAACCCGAATTCGCAGCTTGTGTTGCCGCCAATAATCGAAGAACAGGGTTTCGGCGCAGCGTTTGCCCTCGTCATAACAGGCGCGCGGCCCCACCGTATTGACGTTGCCGCGATAATCCTCGGTCTGCGGATGGACATGCGGGTCGCCGTAAACCTCGCTGGTCGAGGCCTGGAAAATCTTCGCCTTCACGCGTTTGGCCAGCCCCAGCATGTTGATGGCGCCATGCACGCTGGTCTTGGTCGTCTGCACCGGATCGAACTGATAATGAATCGGCGAGGCCGGACAAGCGAGGTTGTAGATGTCGTCGACTTCGACATAAAGCGGGAAGGTCACGTCATGGCGCATCGTCTCGAAATGCGGCTTGCCGACGAGGTGGGCGATGTTGTCCTTGCTGCCGGTGAAGTAATTGTCGACGCAGAGGACGTCGTTGCCTTCGGCCAGCAGTCTTTCGCATAAATGCGAGCCGAGAAAGCCGGCGCCTCCGGTGACAAGGACACGTTTGCGCAGTTGCATGGGGCGATCGCTCCCGCGATACGGGCGGCCGCGGGCCGCTGTGAAACCAAAGGGCCGGGAGACTAACATTGCCGCCTTCCCTGGCAAAGGCGATCCGCCGGTCCGGCGCCCAACTTCGCTTAGACGGCTCTAAGCGTTTGACTAAAAGCGCCGCCAGTCAATATGATGGCTCATCGTTGCGGGGCGCGCGGGGGGTTTATGGCGCCGGTGTCCCATAATAATGCTGCCTTCTTTGGAGGGATTCGAACGGTGAGTCGTCATCTTCGGCGCTTTTCACTGTCCCTGGCCCTGACGTTGGGCGCGGGCGGTTGCTCTTTCGGCGTCGATTCATTGTGGCCGACGCTGACGGGTGAAGATCCGCGCACGCCGCCCCGCGCCAGAACCGAAATTCCCCCTTCGCCGGGCGAACGCGTGGGCCAGCCCTTCGCGTCGCCGCCAGTGGCGCGCCCGGTTGCTCCAGCGCAGTCCGGCGTGGTCACGCTGCCATCGAGCAGCGGCACCGTGATGGCGACACCCTCGTTCCCAGCCGCTCCGCCGCAGCCTTCGGCGGGTGGCTTTACCTCGACCTCCGGCACCGTCGTCGGCGCCAAAGTTGGACAGACCCGCGAGGAAGTCGGCCGCCTCAACGCCTCGGTCGCCCAACGCAACGCAGCACTCCAGCAGTTGCGCGCCGATTCGGTGCAGACGGCGCAGCGTTTCCACAGCCTGGTCGCCGGCATCAACGCTCGCCTCCAGGTCGGCACCACGCCCGGCAACCCCATCATGGTCAGCCAATGGGACCAAGCACAGGGTGAATTGGACCGCATCGGCAACGAAGTCAGCCGCATGAACCTGCTGGCCAGCCAGGTGGCGGCCGATGCGTCGGTGGCGGCTTATCTGCTTGAATCCACGCGCGCGGCCTATAGCGTCGCCGGCGCGTTCGAGGAAGATCACCGCCAGCTGGCCTTGCTGGAGGACGAAGTCAACCGCACCGTCGTCGGGGTTGATCGTCTGTTGAGCGAATTGTCCGAGGACGTCAGCCGGCAGAGCTCCTATCTGGGCAACGAACGGTCCAACATGATCGCGTTGTCGGTCGCCATCAAAAACGGCGAACTTTACGGCGCGAGCCTCGCGAACCGGTCCTTTTCGGCGATCCCAGGGGCTCGCATCGGCAGCAATCTCGCCGCCGCCCCGGCGGCTCCCGCCGCCGACCGCCGGCCCCTGGTGGTCATTCGTTTCGACCGCGCCCGGCCGGATTACGAACAGGCGCTCTACACCGCCGTCAGCCGCGCCTTGGAGCGGCAGCCGACCGTCGCCTTCGATCTCGTCGCCGTTGCGCCCGCGCGCGGATCGGCCGCGGAATTGGCGCAAAATTCGACGGCGTCGCGACGCAACGCCGAAACCGTGATGCGGTCGCTCACGGATATGGGCCTGCCGCCCGATCGCGTTGCCCTGTCCGCCACGACCAGCACCTCGGTCCAGGTCAACGAAGTCCAAATCTTCGTCCGCTAGAACTGCCGGACGGCTCGCGGGCGCGGCTACAATGCCGCGGGCCCGGGTGGCTGGTTTGGCCCGATCGTCCCCACCGCAGACGTTAGAACGGAATCGAAACTCGTAGACTCTCGCAGGCTCCGCCCGTTGCGCGGACCTTCATGAGCGAGTACTAGGGTGGCCGCATGTCGAACGCCGAAACCCTACGCGACCTGATCTCGGCCGAAGCCGATGACGCGGTTGCGCTGGCCGCGCCGGAATGCCCCGACCTAAGCTTTGCCGGGCTGCGTAGACTTTGCGACGCAACCTTGGTTTCGCTGAACCGCGCCGGTCTGGGCCGCAACGACCGCATCGCCATCGTGCTGCCCAACGGTCCGGCCATGGCCGCGGCTTTTGTCGCCATCGCCGGCGCCGCCGCGACCGCGCCGCTCAACCCGGGCTATCGTGCCGAGGAATTCGATTTCTACCTTGGCGATCTCGATGCGCGCGCCCTGGTGCTGGCGCGCGGCGACGACACGCCCGCCCGAACCGTTGCCAAGGCACGCGGGGTTCCGATCCTGGACCTGGTTACGCCGCCCGGCACGCCGGCCGGGACATTCACGCTCGAGGGCAATGCGGGGAAGACGGTCACGAGCGGCGCAGCCAAGGCGGGCGACGTGGCATTGGTGCTTCATACATCGGGGACCACTTCGCGCCCCAAGCAAGTGCCGCTGACCCACGCCAATCTGGCGGCATCGGCGCGGGCCATCGGGCGTACGCTGCGCCTCGCGCCAAGCGACCGCTGCCTCAACATCATGCCGCTCTTCCATATCCACGGACTGGTGGCGGCGGTTTCGGCTTCGCTCGCGGCGGGGGGCAGCGTGTTTTGCACCCCGGGATTCAACGCGCTCAAATTCTTCGCTTGGCTCGCCGAGGCGAACCCGACCTGGTACACGGCGGTGCCGACCATGCATCAGGCGATCCTGTCCCGCGCCGGACGCAACCCGGAGATCATCGCCAACAGCCGGCTGCGCTTCATCCGCTCGTCCTCCGCGTCGCTCCCGCCCAGCGTGATGCGCGAGTTGGAGGCCGCGTTCAACGCGCCGGTCATCGAATCCTATGGCATGACCGAGGCATCGCATCAGATGACCTCCAACCCGCTGCCGCCGCTCGCGCGCAAGCCCGGATCGGTGGGTATGGCCGCGGGGCCGGAAGTGGCGATCATGGACGATGGCGGCGGGTTGCTCGGGCGCGGTGGCGTCGGGGAAATTGTCATTCGCGGTCCCAACGTCACCGCCGGCTACCACAACAATGAAGCCGCCAACGCCGCTAATTTCACCCATGGCTGGTTTCGCACCGGCGATCAGGGCGTACTCGACGACGATGGATATCTGACCATCACCGGCCGCATCAAGGAGCTGATAAACCGGGGCGGCGAAAAGATTTCCCCGCGCGAGGTCGACGAGGTGTTGATGGATCACCCCGCGGTCGCCCAGGTGGTTACCTTCGCCGTGCCCCATGACAAACTCGGCGAAGAAGTGGCCGCGGCGGTCGTCCTGCGCGAGGGGCAGGAGGCGAACGAACGCGAGCTGCGCGATTTCGCGGCCAAGCGCCTCGCCGATTTCAAGGTGCCGCGTAAGATAGTGTTCCTGCCGGAAATCCCCAAGGGTGCGACTGGCAAGCTCCTGCGTATCGGTCTGGCGGCGAAGCTGGGACTGGCGCCATGAAGATTTGTGTCTATGGCGCCGGTGCCATCGGCGGCTATCTCGGCGCGAAGCTGGCCTTAGCCGGCGCGCAGGTGACATTGATCGCGCGCGGGCCGCATCTCGCCGCGATGAAGGAAAAGGGGCTCACCCTCATTACCGGCGGCGATACCTTCGTCTGCCACCCCTTTTGCACCGCCGATCCGGCCGAGGCCGGGCCGCAGGACTACGTTATCATGACCTTGAAGGCGCATTCGGTGCCGCCCGCGATCGACGCGATGCGACCGCTGTTCGGGCCGGAAACGGCCGCCGTCACCGCGATGAACGGCGTGCCTTGGTGGTATTTCCAGGGATTCGAGGGGCCATGGCGGGATCGGCGCCTCAACACGCTCGATCCCGACGGCAGGCTGACGGCGGCGATCCCGATTACCCGCGTCATCGGCTGCGTCGTTTATCCGGCTGCGGAGATCGTGGAGCCCGGCGTGGTCAAACATATCGAGGGCGACCGCTTCATGCTGGGCGAGCCCGACGGATCGCGCTCGCCGCGCGTGGCGAAGCTGTCCGAGGCGTTGACCCGCGTCGGCGTCAAATCGCCGGTGCGCCCGCGCATCCGCGACGATATCTGGCTCAAGCTCTGGGGCAATTTGAGTTTCAACCCGCTGAGCGCGTTGACCCAGGCCACCCTTGTCCGCATCGCCACCGATCCCGGGACCCGCGCAATCGTGCGCGCGATGATGGTCGAGGCCGAGGTCGTGGCGCGGAAACTGGGCGTCAAGTTCCCGGTTGACGTCGATACCCGCATCAAATGGGCGGCCGAGGTCGGGGAACACAAGACCTCCATGCTCCAGGACTTGGAGCGCGGGCGGCCCATGGAGATCGACGCCCTGCTCGGCGGCGTCGTCGAAATGGCACGGCTCGTCGAGATTCCCACCCCGGCCATGGACATCGTGCTCGCCCTGGTGCGCCAACGCGCCCAGATCGCCGGCGCCTATCCGGCCTGACCCGGACGCCAAGACCCAATGAACCGGATTTCCGAATTCGTGCGCTCGCCTTGCGTCGATATCTGCCGGATCGACAAGGACACCGCGTTGTGCGCGGGCTGTTTTCGTACCATCGACGAAATCATGGGTTGGCTGGACCTGTCGAGCGACGGTCGGCGCGAGGTGCTGCGGAAGGTCGAGGAGCGCAGGAAAGTCATGGGGGCCGGGAGGCCCCCATACCCCCGCTAGAGGGAGCCCGCGCGCCGAACGCCGGGAGCGACGACCGGTTCGTTCTTCAGCCGCTTCAGGATGTCGTCGAGCTGGACCAGCGTCTTGTAGCGGACGACCACGCGGCCGCTGCCGCCCGCGCCGGTGGGTTCGATCGTTACCGCGAAGCCAAGCGCCTTCGACAGGTCCCGCTCAAGCGCAAGAGTATCGACGTCCTTGGTTGCGGCGGCGGGCTTGGCGGCCGCTTCCGGCGTTTTTTTCGCCGCGGCGCGACCGAGCACCAGCGCCTCGGTCTGGCGGACGTTTAGCCCTTCATCGACCACCTTGCGGGCAATGGCCATGGGGTCGGCCGCCGACAGCATGACGCGGGCATGGCCCGCCGAAATCTGCCCATCCTCCAGCATTTGTTTCACCGGCTGCGGCAGCCGCAACAGGCGCATGGTGTTGGCGACATGGCTGCGGCTCTTGCCGACGGCGCGTGCCAGTTCTTCCTGGGCGTGGCCGAATTCGGCGGTCAGCCGGCGATACCCCTCGGCTTCCTCCAGCGGTCCCAGATTTTCGCGCTGCACGTTTTCGACCAGGGCGACTTCAAGCGCCTCGCGGTCGGACACTTCGCGCACAACCACGGGGATTTCGTGCAGACCGGCGCTCTGCGCCGCCCGCCAGCGGCGTTCGCCGGCGATGATCTCGAAGGAATCGGGTTTGCCGTTGTCGCGGCGGACGAGGATCGGCTGCAACACACCCCGCTGTTTCACCGATTCGACAAGCGCGGCCATTTCGTCGGCATCGAAGACGCGGCGGGGCTGGAAGCGGCCGGGTTTGAGCATGGCGATCGGCATCTGCCGAAGCGCGGCCGTGGGCGCGGATGGCGATTCGGCGTCGCCGAACAGTGCCGACAAACCCCGGCCGAGCGGCCGGCGGTTTCTATCGTCGCCGCCCGCGGTCATGGCCTGTCGCCCGAGGCTGCGCGGGCACGGATACCGGCGGCCGGAATCGCCGCGGCCTCCGCGATTGCAGCGGCGGAACTGCGGCGCAACAACTCGGTCGCGAGTTGCGCATAGGCCTGCGCTCCGGGACACCGCCAGTCGTAGATCAGGACCGGCTTGCCGTGCGACGGTGCCTCGGAGATACGAACATTGCGGGGAATCACCGTGTCATAAACCTTGGCGCCAAAATATCCGCGAGCATCGGCTGAGACTTGCTCGCATAGGTTGCTGCGCCGATCGAACATGGTCAACACCAGCCCGTGCAGTTCCAGGCGTGGATTGAGGCCACGCCGGACACGGTCCAGCGTACGCACGAGATGGCTGAGGCCTTCTAGCGCCAGGAATTCGCATTGCAACGGGACCAGCACCCATTCCATCGCGACCAGGGCGTTGAGCGTGACCAGGGTCAGCGAGGGCGGGCAGTCGACGAAGATGTAATCATACGGCAAGACCGCGCCGCGCAAGGCATCGCGCAGGCGGAATTCGCGCCGGGGCATGTCGATCAATTCGATTTCCGCCCCGGTCAAATCGACGGTGGCCGGCATGATCGAAAGTCCCGGGATCGTGGTGGCGATGGTCGCTTGAGGGACATCGGCGCGGCCCAGCAATACGTCATACGTGCCGGTCGCGCGGGCCTCGTGCGAAATGCCGAAGCTGGTGCTGGCATTGCCCTGCGGATCGAGGTCGATGACCAGCACGCGTTTGCCGACCGCGGCCAGCGCGGTGGCAAGATTGACGACGGTTGTGGTTTTGCCGACCCCGCCCTTTTGATTGGCCACGGCGATCAGCCGCAGCGGTGTGCCGGGCGCGATATCGAGCATGGCGTTAACGTCGCTTGGCATTGCGCTTTCGCACCCCGGTAAGTCGCAGGATGGTACCCGACGGATCAGTTTGGCTTGGGAAGCGTTCAATCTCCATCTTCCATCGGTTTGCCGCATCCGTCAATTCATCCTCGACCGTGCGGCCCTTGAGGAAAAGGAAACTGCCGCCGGGAGCGAGCAGGTGGCGGGTAAAATCGAACAGCCGGGGCAGCGGGGCCACGGCGCGGGCGGTAACGACATCGGCCCGGAGGGAATGGATTTCCTCGGCCCTTTTGTGATGGATCGTTACGGGAAGGGCCGCGGCGGCGGCGACCTCCCGCAGAAAACCGCATTTACGGCCATCGGACTCAACCAAGTGGACCTCCAGCCCCCCCATCGCCGCCAGGACAAGTCCGGGGAAGCCGGCGCCGCTACCGATGTCCACAAGGGTCACGGCGCCTCGGGGAATCAGCGGATGAAGTTGGGCGGAATCGAAGAAATGCCGGCGCCACTGGTCGGCAAAGGTCGAATTGCCGACAAGGTTGACCCGCCCGCGCCATTGTTGGAGCAGGCCGGCGTGGAGCCTCAACTTGGCCGATGTTTCACGTGAAACATGGGCCAGGCGATCGAATTCATCCGGGGTGAGCAGGCTGGGCGCGGCGGACATAACGCAACAGGATGGTCAGCGCCGCCGGGGTGATGCCGGAAATCCGCGCCGCCGCTCCCAACGTCAGCGGCCGCGCCTTGGCCAGTTTCGTGCGAACCTCGGTCGACAGGCTGGTCAGACCGTCGTAATCGAGATCAGGCGGCAGGAGCAGTGTTTCGTCCTGGCGGAAGGTCCGAATATCGGTGTCCTGACGGTCGAGATAGCCGACATATCGCGCATCGATTTCAAGCTGTTCGGCGATTGGTGGCGCCAGCCCGCCCAGCTCCGGCCAAAGGACGGCAAGCCGCCGGCAATCCACGCCAGGTATGGCCAAAAGATCGGCCGCGCTTCGCCTTGCCCCGTCTTGATTAACCTGAAGGCCTCGGCGTTGCAGATCGGTGGGTGTGGCGCACAGGCTCGACACCAGGTCCCGCGCTGCGGCCAAATCGCGGGCCTTTGCGGAAAACGCCCGCTCTCGTTCGCCGCCAACGCAGCCAATGGCGATTCCGCTCGGGGTCAGGCGTTGGTCGGCATTGTCGGCGCGGAGAGTGAGGCGGAATTCGGCGCGCGAGGTGAACATGCGGTAGGGTTCGGTTGTCCCCAGGCTCACAAGATCGTCAATGAGCACACCGATATAGGCCTGGCTGCGGTCCAATGTGAACGGCTTGCCGCCGGATACGGCCAGCGCCGCGTTGAGTCCGGCCATGAGCCCCTGGGCGGCGGCCTCCTCGTAACCGGTGGTGCCGTTGATCTGGCCAGCGAGATAAAGTCCTTTGACCCGCCGAGTCTCGAGCGTCGGCCACAACTCGCGCGGATCGACATAATCATATTCCACGGCGTAACCGGGCCGGACCATCTCGGCGCGTTCGAGCCCGGGGATGGTCTTGAGAAGCGCCGCCTGGATGTCGCGGGGAAGGGAGGTGGAGATGCCGTTCGGATAGACCGTGTCGTCGTCCAGCCCCTCCGGCTCCAGGAAGATCTGATGCCGGGTCCGTTCGGCGAAGCGAACGACCTTGTCTTCGATCGACGGGCAATAACGCGGCCCGGTGCTGCCGATTTGCCCGGAATACATCGGTGCCAGATGCAAATTGGCACGGATGATGTCGTGGGTCTGCGGCGTCGTCGCGGTGATGTGGCAAGGAACCTGCGGCGTTCCGATACGCGCCGTTAGAAAAGAAAACGGCTCGGGCGGATCGTCACCGGGTTGCACCGCGAGCCCGGGCCAGTCGATGGTGCGCCCATCGAGGCGCGGCGGCGTGCCGGTCTTCAGGCGGCCAAGGGCAAAACCGGCACTTTCAAAAGTCGCCGAAAGCCCCAGCGCCGGGGCCTCACCGACGCGGCCGGCGGCCTGTGTTTCCTTCCCGATATGGATCAGCCCGCGGAGAAAGGTCCCGGTCGTGACCACGACCGCGCCGGTCGCGATCTTCTCGCCGCTCGCCAACACCACGGCGGCGATCCCGCCCTCCTGACCGAATCGGAGATTCTCCACCGCGCCCGCCCGAATGTCCAAATTGGGCTGCGCGGATAGAGCCTGTTGCATGCCAAGGCGGTACAGTTTCCGATCGGCCTGGGCGCGCGGCCCGCGAACGGCGGGGCCCTTGCTTCGGTTCAACATGCGAAACTGAATGCCGGCCCGATCGATGACCCTGCCCATAAGCCCATCGAGCGCATCGATTTCACGGACGAGATGGCCCTTCGCCAACCCCCCGATCGCGGGATTACACGACATTTCACCGATGGTCGCGGGATTGTGGGTCAGCAACAGGGTCGATGCACCCAGCCGCGCGGCGGCCGCAGCCGCCTCACACCCAGCATGCCCACCGCCCACCACGATGACGTCGTAACCGCTCATTCCGCGAGTGTATAGTCGCGGTCCGGTCCGGAGTCAAAACCACGAATGTTTCACGTGAAACATTCGCGCGCGGCCGTGTAATAGGTAATTATATTATATCTACGTTTATCATTTAGGGCGCGCCCTCGAATCGGCACATCGGTTGCGGGCAGGGCCTTTCCATCCACAACACACTCTCCTGCCGAAAACGCCGGCGATACTCCCCCACGGCGTCCTTCAGGGATTCGAGCCTTTGCCGGTCGATCACCAAGACCACGAATTTGCAGCCTTCGCGGACCACCCGCCCGCCATCCAACCATCCGCCTTGGCAGTCCACGATGGTGAAACCATCGGTCCGGCGCGCCAGAACGTCATCGACGTAACGCTGCCAATCCGCATCCGAAACCACCACACCGTCCGCAATCGTCCGCCCAAACACCAATTCAACGACCAGCGTTCCATCGCGGACCGGCGCGTCGCGCACCTGAGCGTCGCGCGGCGCCAACGGGGCCTGACAGGCCGCGAGCGTCAGCGCCGCAACCCCCACCACCGCGGCTCTGACACTTCCCATGAAGCCACCCTTCGACATCGACTCCCCCACTGACATCCCTCACCAAGCCGCATCCTACCGCGCCCTGGTCCGGTGCCGTCGCCCTATTTCCCAATGCAAAATTCGCGGAAGACGACGTCCAAGATATCGTCAACCCCGACCCGCCCGGTGATGCGGCCCAGCGAACGCGCGGCCAGCCGCAAATCCTCGGCGGCAAGCTCCGGCAGAGCCGCCACAAGGCCGCGCCGTAACGCCGCGACACAGCCATCGAGGGCTTCGCGATGCCGAGCGCGCGTCAGCACCTGGGACCCACTCAAATCGAGTCGGCGCGCGGCCTCCCTTTCGATCGCGCTCAACAACACGTCCACCCCGGCCCCGGTCAACGCCGAGACCGCCACCGCGGGCCGCCCATCGGGCACCTGCCGGCCGTTGGATGGACCAAGATCGATCTTGTTGAAAACCACGATGGTGTCGTCATCGACCAGCGCCGCCGTGGCCGTATCCATCGCGGGCCACGCCGCCGCATCGAAGACAGCGAGCTTAAGGTCCGCCGCCTTCGCCCGCGCCAACGCCCGCCGCACGCCCTCGGCCTCGATGTCGTCGCCACTATCCCGCAGACCGGCGGTGTCGGCGATCACCACCGGATACCCGCCGAGATCGAGATGGATTTCTATGACATCGCGTGTTGTTCCGGCGGTAGCCGACACGATTGCCGCATCCCGCCGCGCCAGCCGGTTCAACAGGCTCGACTTCCCGGCATTAGGCGCGCCGATGATGGCGATGGACAGGCCGTCGCGCAGCCGCTCGCCGCGCCGTCCGTCGTCCAGATGGCGCTCGATCTCCGCCGCCAGCGCCGCGATCTCGGGGCGGTTCGCGGCGGCCAAACCCTGCGGTAAATCTTCGTCCGGAAAGTCGATATCGGCCTCGGCGTGCCCGAGGACACGGATCAGCCTTGCCCGCCAGCCCTCGTACAGCGCGCCCAGTTCGCCGTCCAATTGCCGCAGAGCTTGTCGCCGCTGGGCCGCGGTCTCGGCCGCGATGAGATCCGCCAGGCCCTCGACTTCAGTGAGATCGAGCCGACCGTTTTCAAATGCCCGGCGGGTGAATTCCCCGGCCTGGGCAAGGCGGCACCCGGGCAGCCGCCCAAGGACCTCGCTGATGCCCGCCACAACCGCGCCGCCGCCATGAATATGAAACTCCGCCACATCCTCCCCGGTGAAGCTGTTCGGTCCGGGAAACCAGAGCACGAGCGCATCGTCGAGGGCCTCACCGCCCCTTGGATCGGCGAGGCGGCGCAGGCTGGCGCGGCGCGCGGGTGGCAACGGGCGGCGCGTCAGCGCGGCGATGGCGGAACCCGCCCCCGGACCGGAAACACGCAGCACGGCGATCCCGGCCCGGCCGGAAGGCGTGGCCAAAGCGAAGATCGTCGCGGTCATCGACCGATTGCGGCTCCTTCGCCGCCGCTCGACCGCAACCTCCGCCGCATCGCTAGGTCAGCGCGACCATCACCCATTTCTTATAGGCCGGCCGCATCGTCAGCCGCGCATACCAGTTCTGCAGGCCCAGCATCATCGAGGGCCGCTGAATCGGGAGGTTGAACCAACGATAGGCGTGAACGCCAAGCGCGATGTCGCCCATCGTGAAGTGGCTGCCGGCCACGAAATCGCGGCGGGAAAGGTCGTTGCTCAAGATTTTCCAGGCGTCCAGCGCGCGTTGGCGCGCCTCGTCGAGCGCGGCGGGGTCGCGTTTTTCGGGCGGCGTCCGCACCAGCCCGACAAACAGCGGCCCCATCGCCGGCGCAATCGTCATCGACGCCCAATCCATCCAGCGATCGGCGGCCGCCCGCTCCTGAACATTTTCCGGCCACAGCGTCCCGGCGCCGTGTTTGGCCGCGAAATAGCGGACGATGGCGTTCGATTCCCACAACACGAACCCGTCGTCATCAATGGTGGGAACAAGCCCATTCGGATTAAGGACAAGATAGGACGGATCGCGAGTCTTCATGCCGCCGCTTTCGCCGCCAACGACCTCGCGTTGAACCGGAATCGAAAGTTCCTCGCAGACCCACAGCACCTTCTGCACATTCGCCGAATTGCTGCGTCCGTAGATCTTCACCATGGCCACCCCCGATAGGGGCCAGCGTGGCCCCCAGATATAGTTTACCCACTATATAAGGCGATTTGGTCGCGGGCGCCCTTTCTTCGGTGCAATTTTCGCCGTCCCTTCGCGCACGGGCGGCGGCTCTTGCGCGAATTCACCTCGGTCTGTATAAACCCCCACTTCCAGGCGCCGAGGCCAGGGCGATAGCCCCGGGCATGCCCAACCGCCTGAGCCAATGGACGAATCGTCGGGGTTGACTGCCGCCGGTTCATCGAAAGGAAGCAAAATGCCCAAGATGAAGACAAAGTCTGCCGCCAAAAAGCGGTTCAGACTGACCGG
>SHVT01000009.1 GCA_009694125.1 Rhodospirillaceae bacterium
CATTCGATCGTCGACCTCCAGGCTGCCATCAACCGCTTCCTCGCCGAAACCAACGCCGCGCCCAGGCCCTTCACTTGGACCGCCGATCCGGACAAAATCATCGCCGCCGTCAGACGCGGGCACCAAGTGTTAGATTCGATCCACTAGGTCTTGAGTCTGTAACCCGATGCGAACATGCGGTGCGTCAGCCACCACAGTCCGATGTTGCAAGCGATGAGCACCCAAATTCCGGCGGAAAGCGAGCCGTCGGCGTGGCCCACGAAACCGTAACGAAACCCGTCGATCATGTAGAAAAAGGGGTTGAGATGGGCCACGATCCGCCAGGCTTCGGGCAGACGTTCAACCGAATAGAACGTCCCCGAAAGGAAGGACAACGGCGTCACCACGAAATTGGTCAGCGCCGCCAGATGATCGAATTTCTCCGACCAGATGCCGCCGACGATGCCGATCAGCGAAAGCATGAGCGAGGCGCCGACGGCGTGAAAGGCCACGAATGCCCAATCGTGAATGTGCAGGGACGAAAAGGGCAGCACCGCGAGCGCAACGGCGATACCCACGACCAGGCCCCGGGTCATGCCGCCCAGGGCAAAGCCAAAGGTCAGCTCTCCGGGCGACAAGGGCGGCATCACCGTATCGACGATGTTGCCCTGAACCTTGGAGATCATCAGTGAGGACGACGTATTAACGAAGGCATTCTGGACCATCGTCATCATGATCAGGCCGGGCGCCAGGAACTCGAGGAAATCGACGTCGCCGAATCTTTGGGAAGCGCCGCCCAGCGCCAACAGGAACACCGCCAGAAGCAAAAGCGCGGACACCACGGGTGCGGCGATCGTCTGGGTTCCGACCTTCCAGAAACGCCGCACTTCGCGGACATACAGCGTCCACAATCCGAGCCAATTGACCGGACCGTAACGGCGGGGAAGCGGGATCGATTGCAGCGGCATGTTCGGCTCCGTGGGAAAACGATTGGGCGCGTGACGGCGCGACTATCGCGCGGCGCTGGGGGTGGGCAGGGCCGGCGCGGCCGGTTCCGGCGTGATCACGATGCGGACCGTGCGCGGACCCGAAGCGAAGGCGACGCCGCGTTCGTCGAAGGCTTTCTTGAGCCGGCGCCGGAATTCGCGGGTGACGTTCCATTGCTGCGCCGGCCTGGTCTTGATCCGGGCTTTGACGATCACCGAGGAATCGCCAAAGCTGTCGATCCCGACCATTTCCGTGGGCGCCAGGATTTGCGCGGCGAACACCGGATCGGCCCGCAACCCGTCGCCGACCGCGCAAATCAAAGCGCTCACCGCTTCGTAGTCTTCCTGATAGCCGACACCGATCTGGATCACGGCGAAGGCGAAATCCTTGGTCATGTTGCGGACCGTGGTGACCGCGCTGAAGGGAACAGTGTGCACCGTGCCGGCCTCGTCGCGCAGGCGAATCGACCGAATCGACATGGCCTCGACGACCCCAGCATGGCCATCGAGATCAACGACGTCGCCCACGGCGATGACGTCCTCCATCAAGAGCGAGACGCCGCTCAACAGGTCCTTGATCAGATTTTGCGCGCCAAAACCGATGGCCAGGCCGATCGCGCCGGCGCCGGCCAGCAAGGGCGCGATGTTGACGCCGATCTCCGACAGCACCATCAGCGTGACGAAAGTGGCGATGACGGCAAAGACGATGCGGCGCACCAGCGGCATCAGCGTCTGCGCGCGAGCCAGCCGGCGGGCCGCATCGCCGCTCGCCGTTTGGGAAAGGTACCGCTCCATCATCGCGTTGAGCGCGTCCCACAACACCAGCGCGACCAGAAGGATAAGAAGAATGTTAAAGGCGCCGCCGAGGGCGTTGCGCCCTTTGTCGGACAGCAGCCAGTCCAGCGATCCGATGCCCCAGGCCTGAAGGATGGACAGGGCGGCAAACACGTTGATCGCCGACCTGACGATGGAATGGAAAAGGTCGCGATGGCGGTTCAGCCGCTTTTGCAACGTCGGGAACCGCCGCCTGATTTCGCTGCCCAGCAGGATTTCCCGCGTGAACAAGCGGTTCACCCATTGCCCAAGAAGGCGGGCGGCGACCAGCGTCGCCAGCGTGAGCCCGGTGCCGCGCAGGACGAATTCGAAGCCGCCGGGAACCCGCAGAACCCAGATCGCGTAAATGGCGACGACGTAAGCGATCGCCAGGATGTGCCAAACATCGGCGATGCGCTGGCGCAGCCTGCGCAGGCCGGCGAGCGCGGGTGAACCCCCGGCCGTGCGGCCGCGGATCCAGTCGGCCACGGCGGTCCGCTGCCGCAGAATCAGGAAAACCAACATCCCCGCGACAATCAGTCCGACGGATTTGAGGATGAAATCGCGGCCCCCCGTCGGCAGGCCAAGCAACAGGCTCGCCTCGGCGGCGAAATAACCATAGACGGTGGTGTTGGCCAGTCGATGCGCCCACCGGAATCCATATGCGGACGCGGCATCGTCAAGCGGCACCAGCCGCAGCGACGGTGTATTCGGGGCGAGCGCGATCCGCGCCAACAACAACACCGCGCGCGCCACCAGGCTGGCGTTGATCAGGCCCAGCGCGACCAACTGCGTGGTCAAATTCGGTCCGGTCAGCGGCAGCACCGAATAGGCCACCGCCGCAAAGGCGACGATGGCGGCCAAGTCGATACCGGCGCGGGCGAGCCGCAGCAGGAAACGCAGCCACAACGTTTCGGTATCGCGGTCCTCGACCGCGCGCCGGGGCCGCGCGAGCAGCCGGTGTGCGAACCGCTCGGCCAACATGCCGATGCCGATGACGACGGCGACCTTGACGATGATTTCCAGAAGGCGATTGCGGCCCTCCGGGCTCTCGGCCTGTAGCCAGACCCACATCAAAAGATTCGGCGCGTCGTTAACGAAGGCCAAGGCCGAAAACAGGCTGCGGCTGATGTCGGCGACCTGCTGCGACAGGAAGGCCAGAAGCTGCGCCCCCAGGCTGTCGGGTGGCAGCGCGATCGGCGACTCCGGCTGTTTTTGCTGGACGGCAACCAGGGCGCGGATGTGATCGATCAGTTGCCTGCGGGCGGCTTCATCCTCGAGCGTGGCGGCCAGCGCTTCGAGTTCGGCGGGACCGGGGCCGGCGGCGGTGGTGGCAGCGGTCTGCGCCGCCGCTGTCTTTGGGGCGGCCATGGCCAGGCCCAGGAACAAGCCCAGGCCCGCCATCAACAGGAACAGGCTGGCAACATTGCGGCGGCGGATCATGCGCCAGAACCTAATCGCTTCCGTCATTCCTGTCACAAGCGACCGCTGGCATTCTTGTCACGAGCGACCGCTGGCAATTCCAGATCAACGCGATGTGACGGAAACAACGCCTTTCCAGCGGGCACATTCGCGCTATCCTGAGGTCGAGTGTTGGCGGTAGGAGACAAACCATGCCCGAAGATTCCCGCTTGGGCGGCAAAGACCGGCAGAAGCTGGTCGAGGCCAAGCAGAAATGGGCTCAAGAGGGTCGGCTGCTCACCGGCAAGGCGGCCGATGGGGCGCGCCCGCGCCTGCCGCCGGGCCAGCGCCATGTGACCAATTGGCCGATCCTCGATCTCGGCTTTCAGGTGAAGATCGAGTCGTTTCGCTGGCGGCTGGTCGTCGACGGCGCCGTCGAGAACCAATTGAACTGGGGCTGGCTCGAATTTCGGACCCAACCCCAGGTCCAGGACGTGTCCGATATTCACTGCGTTACGTCATGGAGCCGTTACGACAATCATTGGGAAGGCGTGTCGGCGAAACACCTGCTGTCCGTGGTCAGGCCGCATGACAGCGTGAAGTTCGTCATCGCCCATAGTTATGACGGCTATACGACGAATATCCCGCTTGCCCAGTTCGCCGATTCCGACGTCTTGCTCGCCCATTCCTGGGAGGGTAAGCCGATTCATTCGGACCATGGCGGGCCGATGCGGCTGATCGTGCCCAAGCTGTATTTTTGGAAAAGCGCGAAATGGGTGCGCCGGCTCGAATTTACGATTCAAGACCGACCCGGTTTCTGGGAGGCTCGGGGCTATCATAATCACGGGGATCCGTGGAAAGAGGAGCGATATGGCTAAGTTAATGGTTCGGCTCGCGTTGCGGGCGGGAGCGGTGGTTTGCTTGGCGCTGGTTTCGATGGGGGCGATGGCGATGAACGCTCACGATTTCACCTTTCCGTCGATCGATGGCGGCGACCTCGCGCTGAAGGACTACAAGGGCAAACCCGTCCTTGTGGTCAACACGGCGTCCTTCTGCGGGTATACCGGCCAATACGAGACCTTGCAGGCCTTGTGGGAAAAATACCGGGCCAAGGACCTGGTCGTGGTCGGCGTTCCGTCGAACGATTTCGGCGGGCAAGAGCCGGGCAGCAAGGCCGAGATCAAGCAATTCTGCGAAGCCAATTTCGGCGTCACATTCCCGATGACCGACAAGCAGGTCGTAGCCGGCTCCGCCGCCCATCCCTTTTACCGCTGGATCGCGGCCCAGCTTGGCGACGCCGGCTCGCCACAATGGAATTTCCACAAATACCTGATCGGCGGCGACGGCGCGCTGATCGGGGCATGGCCATCGGATGTGGAGCCGACTTCGCGGGAAGTAACTCAGGCGGTGGACGCGGCTCTGCGCCGCTGATCGGCGACGGCGGGATCGGCGCCGCCGGCAGCGATCGTTTTACGCGGCGTCGATCAAGTGAATGAAGGAGCCGGCGACGCTGCCCTCTACCCGGCCGGCATCGGGCAATGACTGGCCGGTCGAATCGGCGACCTTGAACAAGGGATCGCCCGGCCCTTCGCGCAGCACCGTCGCGTAGTGGAATTCATGGCCGCGAAAATGGGCGCCGATCTCGCCCAGGGCGCAAGGCCCGGCCACTTCGACCTGCCGGTAGCCGAGATGAAGGCGGCGCTCGGCAAAGGACGTCTCGACCGGCAGCAGACCGGCCATGGCGTGGCGGTGCCCGTCGGGGGCGGTTAATGTCCGACCCAACACCATGTAACCGCCGCATTCTCCGTAGATCGCCGCGCGTCCGCGCGCCGCGCCGCGCAGGCCCTCGAGGAAGCGGGAATTGGCGGCGAGTTGGCCGGCGTGCAGCTCGGGATAACCACCGGGCAGATAGACGGCATCCGCACGATCATCCGGCGCCTCATCGGCCAGCGGCGAAAAGGGAATGATTTCGGCGCCGGCCGCGTGCCATCCGGCCAAAATCGCTGGATAGGTAAAGGAAAAGGCAGTGTCCGCGGCCACGGCCATGCGCTGGCCGAGCGGCGGCAGCGGCCGCGCCGGCGCCGCGCCGGCATTCTTGGCCAGGGGACTGGTTCGGGCGATGGCGGCGATGGCGGCGAGGTCGAGAACCGGCGCGATGGCGTCGGCGGCGGCATCGAGCCGGGCGCCGAGTTCGGCGTGTTCCCGCGCCTGAACCAGGCCCAGATGCCGCTCCGGCAACGCCAGCCGGGCGTCGCGCGGGACGAAGCCCAAGACGGGTACGCCGGGGGCGATGTGTTGCATGGCGTGGCGCAGAATTGATTCATGGCGGGACCCGCCGACGCGGTTGAAGACAACACCGGCGATGGTCGTGTTCGGCTGCAAACCCACGAAACCGCGGACGACGGCGGCCGCGGAGGCGCCCTGGCCCCGGGTGTCGACGACCAACAAGACCGGCCAGCCGGTCAGGGCGGCGATGTCCGCAGTCGAACCGCCGCCGCCTTCGGCGCCGTCGAACAAACCCATCGCGCCCTCGCAGAGCACCAAGACGCCGCACGAGACATCGCCGACCAGCCGGCTCAACGTCGCCGGCCGCATCGCCCAGGCATCGAGATTGAGACAGGGCCGTCCACTGGCTGCCGCCAGGAAACCCGAATCGATATAGTCGGGGCCGCATTTCGCCGCCACCGTCTCGCTTCCGGCGCGCGCCAGTAGGCGCAGCAGGGCGAGGGTCACGATGGTCTTGCCGCTTCCCGAGGCCGGGGCGGCGACGATTAGCCCCCTGCCGCGCGTCGCCACGGCGGCGTCACAGATTATCGCGCAAAGCTACCGCGATGCGGTCGGCTGGCACGTCGGGGCGAAAATGAGTCAGGTATTTTCCGTTCGATCCCATCAGATAGATAAAGGTGGAATGGTCCATCATGTAGTCGGGATCGCCCGGCGCCGTGGCCGCCGATTTCGCGTAGTAGACGCGATAGGCGCGCGCCGCCTCCGCCACCTGCTCGGCGGTCCCGGTGAGCGCCAGCAGCAGCGGATGGAAATGCGCGGCATAGTCTTTCAGTCTTTGCGGCGTGTCGCGCGCCGGATCGATGGTGATCAGGATCGGTTGAACCCGCGGCGCGTCATCGCCGATCAGGTCGAGCGCGTCGCTCATGACCTGTAGGCTCGTGGGACAGGCATCGGGGCAATAGGTGAAGCCGAAATACACCAGCATGAGCCGCCCGCGAAATTCGGCGTCCTGGCGGGTCATGCCGTTTTGGTCGACCAGGGTGAATGGACCGCCGATCAACGAGACACCGGTCGCCGCACCCTCGCGCAGGACGGTGACGATCGGCGCCTCCGACGGGTAGAGCACCAGCCGCGCCAGCAGCCCGACGCCGCCGCCGATCAGAACAGCGAGCAGGACGGCCAGGATGCGTGTGTACCCGGTCACGGCCCGCGCCCCGAATTCACGCGCACCTGCCGATACCCCAGCGCCTCCAAGCAGGTGCGATAGATCTGCCCCTGGCTGCGGTCGATCGGGCGTTCCTCGCGGCGGCCGCCGGACATGAAATCGAAATCGCCGGCGCGGTCGAGGCAATCGGCCCGGTCGCGGCGGAAATCGTCCGGTCCGGCGCCCTCGCGCACCCATTGCAGGCCTGAGGGCGCGCAGGCCGAAACAAGAAGGAGTGCGGCGCCCGACAACACGGCGCGCAGGTGGGAAAGGTGTCTCACACGCTTTTCCGCCGATGCCGGTTGCGGAGCGGATCGGCGTCGAGAACCCGCCCGGACAGCGCGCCGATCCAGTCGAGCCCCGCGCGCAGCCGCACCGTCTCGCCGACGACGATCAACGCCGGCGGCTCGATGTGGTGCGCCGTGGCATCCGCGGCGCAGGAATCCAGCGTCGTTTCCAGCACACGCTGATCCGGCGTCGCGGCCTTGCTGACGATGGCGACCGGTTCGGTGCCCGGACGTCCCGCCGCGATCAGTCGCGCGGCGATCCGGTCGATGTGTTTGAGGGCCATGTAGATCACCAGGACAGGCGCGCCGCGCGACAGCGCGGTCCAGTCCACGTCGTCGGGAACGTCGCCGCCTGCGGCGTGGCCGGTGACGAAGGTGACCGCGGCGTTGGTGTCGCGATGCGTGACCGGGATGCCGGCATAGGCAAGTCCTCCGATGGCGGCGGTGATTCCGGGCACCAGCCGGAAGGGAATGCCGGCGGCGACCAGCGCCAGGGCCTCTTCGCCGCCGCGGCCGAATACGAACGGATCGCCGCCCTTGAGTCGGAGCACGCGGAGTTTGCGGCGCGCGAGTTGAATCAGCCGTCCCGAGATGTTGGGCTGTTTGGCCGAAGGTTTGCCGCCGCGTTTGCCCGCATATTCCAGGCGTGCGCCCGGCCGCGCGAGTTTCAGGATGCGCGGATCGACGAGCGCGTCGTAGACGATCGCGTCGGCCGAGCGCAGCGCGTGATGGGCGAGCAACGTCAGCAATCCGGGCTCGCCCGGTCCGGCGCCGACCAGCCAAACCCATCCGCCCTCGAACACCGGCAAATCGATCGTCGAATTGTCGTTCATCGCGTCAGCCTATACCGGCTTTTGGGCGAAACATAGGCGGCCGAATCTTCGCGTTCCACCGTGCGATCGGCTCGCCCACCGTGACCCATCGGCCGCACTCTTCAATTTTTTGTGTCGCCCGCCTCGAATCTTTTCCGAACCGCTTGACGGCCGTCCGACCGCGACGTTAAGTAGCGGCTCGACGAACGTGCGCGAGAATGCCTCGTCAATCACCCGATCCCGACCCTGGGAGTAGTCTGCCGCCGCCGGCCGAATTACGGTCGGAGGCGGCCATAGACCCATCATCCGCTTCGTTGCACGAAGCCGGCCTGGGCGGGCGCGCGTCCGACGCTTTTTCCGGCGAAGCCGGTCTCCCCTCCCCATCAACCCGAAAACGCGAGCGCGCAATGGCGAAAAAGTCGTCCAACGGCAACGGCGTCCACAAACCCAATGGGAACGGTACGCCCAAGCCGCAGGGACCGGTACGGACCCTTGGCCCGGTTTCCGATCTCGAACGCCATCTGCCCTCCGATTGGTGGCGGACGCTGTTCAATTCGCTCTACATCCAAACCGACGGCGATGTCGTCGAAAACGACACCAACACCGGCCGCG
This sequence comes from Rhodospirillaceae bacterium, assembly GCA_009694125.1. Lineage (GTDB taxonomy): Bacteria > Pseudomonadota > Alphaproteobacteria > CACIAM-22H2 > CACIAM-22H2 > SHVT01. The sequence continues at coordinate 8,321 of SHVT01000009.1, forward strand.
AAATCGATTCGCTGATCAAATCCTCGGGTCTGGAACCGAACGACCGCATCCTCGATCTATGCTGCGGCCAGGGTCGCCACGTCATCGAACTGGCGCGCCGCGGCTTCAACGCCGTCACCGGCATCGACCGCTCGCGTTATCTGGTCCGGCTCGCCCGCAAGCGCGCCAAGCAGCTGGGCCTCAACGTCTCCTTCCATGAAGGCGACGCCCGCAAATTACGGGTTCCGGAGAATTCCTTCCACTGCGTGACGCTGATGGGCAATTCCTACGGCTATTTCGACCGCGAGGAAGACGACGCGGCGGTGCTGGAGGCGGTGAAACGGGCACTGGCCTCCAACGGCACGCTGGCCATGGACCTCGCCGATGGCGACTGGCTCCGCACCCATTTCGAGCGGCGCTCCTGGGAATGGATCGATCAGAACCACTTCGTCTGCCGGGAACGTTCGCTCGCCAATGACGGGCAACGCCTGGTTTCACGCGAAGTCGTCGTCCATGCCGAACGCGGCGTGATCGCCGACCAATTCTATGCCGAGCGCCTCTATTCGCGTGAACGCATCCGCGAATTGCTGGAGCGCGTCGGTTTTGAATCCTTGCGCTTCCACGATTGGGTCGGCACCGAATCCGGGCGCAACCAAGACTTGGGCATGATGGCCACGCGTATGTTCTTGACCGCCCAGGCGCCGCGCAAGGTCGCGGTCACGGCGGTGCGCGGCATCGCCTACCCCGAGATCAGCGTCGTCATGGGCGATCCGCGCCTGCCCGACATGGTCAAGCGCGGCGGCCAGTTCAACAAGGAAGACTTCGAGACCATCAAGCGGCTGCGCGAGGCCCTGGGCGAGTTGCCGGGTTACAAATTCGACTTCATCGACAATCACACCGCGATGGTCAGCCAGCTTCGCGCCAATCCGCCCAAATTCGCGCTCAATCTCTGCGACGAAGGCTTCAACAACGACGCCTTCCTCGAGCCCCATGTGCCGGCGTTGCTCGACATGCTCGGCGTGCCCTATACCGGCGCCGGCGCGAGCTGCCTCGGCCTTTGCTACAACAAGGCGCTGGTCCGTTCGATCGCCGAATCGCTCGATCTCCCGGTTCCGGCCGAAACCTATGTCAACCCGGACGACCAATCGGCGAACCTGCCCTCGATCTTTCCGGCGCTGATCAAACCCTGTTTCGGCGACAGCAGCATCGGCATCACCAAGGACGCCGTGGTGTGGACGCCCGAAGAAGCGATCACCTATCTGGAAAAGCTACGCGAGGAATTGCCCGGTCGCCCGGTGCTGGTGCAGGAATATCTGACCGGCGCGGAATACAGCATCGGCATCATCGGCAATCCCGGATTGTCCTATCAGGTGCTGCCTACGCTCGAGGTCGATTTCAGCGGGCTCAACGCCGATTTGCCCAAGATTCTCTCTTATGAATCGAAATGGGTACCGGAATCGCCCTATTGGACGCAGATCAAGTACAAGCCGGCGGCGATCGACGAGGATGTGCGGCGCCGCCTGGTTGACTACTCGACCGTGCTGTTCGAGCGCCTGGGCTGTCGCGACTATGCGCGATTCGACTTCCGCGCCGATGCCGAAGGCGCGATCAAGCTGCTTGAGGTCAACCCCAATCCCGGTTGGTGCTGGGACGGCAAGCTCAACCTCATGGCGAGTTATGCCGGGCTGCGTTACGCCGACCTTCTCCGTTTGATCCTGGAGGCGGCGCAGGAGCGCGTTACCCAAGCTCGCCGGCCGGCGTCGGCGCCGCGCGTGCAGCCTGGTTTCCGGGTCGCTGCGACCGCGATCGCCGCCCCGCAGCCCATGGCGGTGCACGGCGCCTGAGGCTCTCGCCGCGGCTTCGCCGATCCCGGCCGCGCGGTGCCCTTGCTAGCCAGCGCGGTCTTTGCCGCCGTTTATGTGGTGATGGCGGTGGGCCGCGTGCCGGGGTTGCGGCTGGATCGCACAGGCCGCCGCGCTGACCGGGGCCGTCATTTTGGTCGCGGCGGGCGCGTTGCCCGCCGACCGTCTTCCCGACGCCATCGACTTCCCCACCGTCTTGCTGCTGTTCGGATTGATGGTGTTGTCGGCGCGCTTCGCGGCACTGGCTTTTACGACGCGGCGGCTTCATGGATCGCTGGCGGGCAATTTTCTGCTGGTCGGCAGCATCGCCAATTTGATCGTGGTGGAGCGAGCGGCGACGGTGGGGGTTCGTCTGAGTTTCGCCGACCATGCCCGATCGGGTATCCCGATCACGCTGCTGTCCATGGGCGTGGCGGTGGCCTGGCTGTATGGGATCGGCGCGATGACCTGGTGAGCCGCCGCGCGCCGGGCTTGCCATGAGCCACCGATAGCCGCTTTGATAATCGTGAAACCTTGAGGATTTTTTTCGTGGCCGATGTCGATCCCGAAGAATCGGCAACCAGGCCGGCCGACAGGCGCGATTTACGCCGCGGCTGGACCACGGGCGCCTGCGCCACGGCCGCCGCGCGGGCCGCCTATCAGGCCCTGCTGACGGGAGTCTTTCCAAACCCGGTCGCGATTGCCTTGTCGCGCGGCGAAAGACCGAGTTTCGCCCTTGCCCGCGGTGAACTCGGCGCCGGTTGGGCGCGCGCCGCCATTCTCAAGGATGCCGGCGACGATCCCGACATCACCCATGGCGCGTTGATCGTCGTCGATGTCGCGCACGGTGAGGAGGGCGGCGGCGTCGCCTTCAAGGCCGGGGAGGGTGTCGGCACGGTAACCTTGCCCGGATTGTCGCTGGCGCCGGGCGAACCCGCGATCAATCCGGCGCCGCGCGCGATGATTCGACAGACAATCGGTGAAATCGCCGGCGCCTTTGGCGGCAGCGGAGACGTCCTCGTCACCATCACCATACCCGGCGGGGCCGAACTCGCGAAAAAAACCATGAATGCGCGACTGGGCATCGTCGGCGGCCTTTCGATCCTGGGCACCACCGGCGTCGTCATTCCCTATTCCTGCTCGTCCTGGATTCATGCGATTCAGCGCGGCATCGATGTCGCCCGCGCCGCCGGCCAGGCGCATATCGCGGCCTGCACCGGATCGGCTTCGGAAGCAGCCGTGCAGCGCCGCTACGGATTACCGGAGGTCGCCCTGATCGACATGGGCGATTTCGCCGGCGGCCTTCTCAAATATCTGAGGTCGCATCCGGTGCCCCGCCTGACAATCGCCGGCGGCTTCGGGAAATTGTCGAAACTCGCCGCCGGGCACCTCGACCTTCATTCCGGCCGTTCGTCCGTGGACACCGTGGCGTTGACGAGCCTCTTGCGCGAGATCGGTGCGCCGGACGAGGTTCTGCGGTCGGTGGACGGCGCGACCACGGCGGGGCAGATCATGGCCGCCGCCGGTGCGTGGGGGCCGATTCTGGCCGAACACGTCGCGCGCCGCGCGCGCGAAACCGCGCTGGCCGCGCTGGCCGGCGGAGTCGCGGTCGACGTGGCGGTTTTCGACAGGGGCGGCGTCTTGCTCGGCCATGCCGGGCCCTAGCCGCCGGTTGCTCATCCTGGGCGGCACGGCCGAGGCCGTGGCCCTGGCCGAGATGCTCGTTCAGGCGCTACCGCCGGGAATCGACATCGTAACCTCGCTTGCCGGCCGCACCGAACATCCACATCTGCCGCCGGGGGAAGTCCGCATAGGCGGCTTCGGCGGAAAGATTGGCCTCGCCGGCTTTCTTGCCGAACGGAACGTCGCGCTTGTCGTGGACGCCACCCATCCCTTCGCCACCCAGATCGCCGCCAATGCCGAAGCCGCCTGCGCCGCCGCCGGCGTGCCCTTGTTGCGATTGGCCCGGCCGGCTTGGGAGCGTCAAGACGGCGACCGCTGGGTCGAGGTCGAGGATGCGGCTGCGGCGGCTTCGTTGCTGCCGGGACTCGGCCGGCGCGTGTTTCTCACCGTCGGGAGCCGCGCCCTGCCGGCGTTTTCCGGGATCGCGGATACCTGGTTCCTGGTGCGCCTGATCGATCCGCCGAAGGCGCGTCTGCAACTGAACGATTATGAAATCGTTCTCGGCCGCGGGCCGTTCACGCTCGAATCCGAACGGGCTCTGCTTGCCCGCCACGACATCGACGTGGTCATCGCCAAAGCCAGCGGGGGCGGCGCGACCGCGGCAAAGCTGATCGCCGCGCGCGAGGCGCACATCCCGGTCATCCTCCTGCGGCGGCCGGCCAAGGGTCACGCCGAAACCGTGGCCACCCCGGCGGCGGCGCTCACCTGGATACGGGCGCGGCTTCAGTCATGATCGTTTCCCGCCTTGCGGCAGACATGGCGATGGTCGGCGGCATAAAGCCGGCTGTCGTCGAAGCCGGTCGGCGCCAAGGCGCGGCCGACCAGGATCATGGCCGTGCGTGTGAACCCCGCCGCCTTCACCTTGCTGCGGATGTCGGCGAGCGTGCCGCGCAGGATCGCCTCGTCCGGCCACGAGGCGCGGTGGACGACGGCGACCGGGCAATCGCCGCCATATAAAGGTGTCAATTCGCGGAGGACGACAGCGAGGTTGTTGATCGACAGATGAATGGCGAGCGTCGCCCCGCTGGCCCCCAGCCGGGACAGCGACTCCCCCTCGGGCATGGGCGAGGCACGCACGGCTGTGCGGGTCAGAATCACGGTCTGGCTGATTCCGGGCAGGGTCAGCTCGGCGCGCAGGGCCGCCGCCGCCGCCGCATAGGCCGGCACGCCCGGCGTCACGTCATAGGTGATGCCCAACGCGTCGAGCCGCCGCATCTGCTCCCCGATCGCGCCGTACAGCGAGGGATCGCCGGAATGGATTCGCGCCACGTCCTGGTTTCGGGCATGGGCGCTGCGCATTTCTTCCACGATTTGATCAAGGTGGAGCGGCGCGGTATCGACGATCCGGGCGTCTTTCGGGGCCTCCGCGATTACCGCCTCCGGCACCAGCGATCCGGCATACAGAATGACGGGACAGCGTCGGATGAGGTTAAGCCCGCGCACCGTGATAAGGTCTGCGGCACCCGGCCCCGCGCCGATGAAATGCACGATCATCCGGTATTCTTAGCTTGGTGCCGTCATGAAAAGCGACTCCCCCGCCATCGCCGCGCCGGCCGCACAGGGCGAACCACCCCGTCTGGCGGCCGAGATCAAGATCGCCACCGGGTTGGTGCCTGGTTTCGGCGGCCTCGTCTTCCTTGCCGTCGCCTCGGTCCTGGCGCTTGGAATCTGGAGCGCCCGCACCAATACCATCGACCTGCTGCGCGACAAATCCGAGGCCGCGAGCCAGCAGATCGTCAGCGTGATCGACCAATATCTGCGGCCGGTGGAGAATCAGCTTACCCACCTGGCCCGCCAGATCGAGGCCGGCGCCATCACCTTCGAGGCTGGCGATCTCGGCAAATATTTCGCCGGCGCCCTGTCGGCGACTCCCGAGGTGCGTTCGCTCGTACTCATTGGCGCGGACAATTCCATGCTGCGCGCCCTTCGCCATCCAACGGGAGTCGCTCTGGACGTCATCGACGTGCGCGCGATGCCGGTCATCAGCAATGCCATGGACTCGGGGCGGAACAGAACGGGACTGTATTGGGCGGAAATCGTGTTGCCGGAAACCGCCGATCAGGTGTTGGTCAATGTTCGCCATCCGGCTCGCATCGACGGCAATTATGTCGGGCTATTGGTCGCCACCGTCCAGGTGGACCAGTTTTCGCGGATTCTCGGCGACACCGCGCGCACCCTCAAGGGCACGGCCTTCATCCTTTACGACCATCACATGGTCCTCGCCCATCCCTTTCTTCAGGCTCGCCGGCCGCCGCGCGGCGAGAATTTGCTCCCCACGATCGCGGAGGTTGGGGATCCGGTTCTTCTGGCTTTTGACCGCCCGCAGAATTTGAGCGTGCTCGATCGTGACTTCACCGAAAAGACCGGCATTCGGCTGGCCGAATCCGGCGGCACTCAATACGCCATGTTGTCGCGAGTCTTGGACCGCTACAGCGACAAACCCCGGGAAGTCGGCGTCTATTTCGCCGCCACAGACATCACCGACGAACTGACACGCCTGCGCTGGGCGGCGATCGCGGGAATCGCGGTTCTGCTCGTTTCGTTGCTGGTCGCTTATGGCTATTCCCGATATTTGACCGTGCCTCTGATCCGGCTTTCGATCGCGGCGCGGCGGGTGAGCGATCTGTAGCTGGATACGGTCGAAAGGTTGCCCCGCACCCTGTTCGTGGAGCTGAACGCCGCGGCCCAGGCCTTCAACGCCATGGTCGTCGGGCTGCGTTGGTTCGAGACCTACGTCCCCAGGAAATTGGTGCAGCGACTGGTCGGCCATGGCGAATGGGACGCGGCGAAGGGTGCGATGCCGTCGAAGGAACGCACCGTCACGGTGATGTTCGCCGACATCGCCGGGTTCACCACGATGGCCGAAAAACTCCCGGCGCCGGAAGTCGCGGCGCTGCTCAACCGGCATTTCGGGCTGGTCACCGCCTGCATCGAGGCCGAAGGCGGCACCGTGGACAAATTCATCGGCGATGCGGTCATGGCCTTTTGGGGCGCGCCCGAGAAACAGAAAGACCATGCCGCCCGTGGCTGTCGCGCGGCGCTGGCCATCGCCGAGGCCATGAGGCGCGAGGGCGGGACCTTGGGCATTCGCATCGGCCTGCATTCGGGTGACGTCGTCGTTGGCAATATCGGCGCGCCCGGCCGCGTCAACTACACCATCGTCGGCGACACGGTGAACACCGCGAACCGGTTGGAGCAGCTCGGCAAGTCCATCGATAATGCCGGCAACGTCGTGGTCGTGATGAGCGGGGTCACGCGGCAGGCCTCAAAGTTCGATCTTCCCGTCAAATCCATCGGCCGGGTGGACGTGCGCGGTCGCCAGGGCCAGATCGAGGCCTTCTACGTCGATTTCCGTTCGTAGCCGCGCGGCGTGTAGACCCAGTCCTCCCGGCCTCGGCGCAATCGTCGCGATTGGGTGGAGCCGATCAATACGATGGTCAGCATGTCGACCTTGTCGGGGCCGAGTTCCGCCAAGGTGATGGTGTCGACGCGTTGGCCGTCGCGGCCCAGATTGCGCGCCAGCACGACCGGCGTATCCGGGGCGCGATGGGCCAGCAGGATGTCGCGGGCCACGCCGATCCCGCGTTGCCGCTTCACCGATGCGGGATTGTAGAGGGCGACGACGAAATCGCCCTCGGCCGCGGCCCGCAGCCGCCGCTCGATATCGGGCCAAGGCGTCAACAGGTCGGACAGTGAAATCGCCGCGAAGTCATGGCCGAGGATGGCCCCGGCGGCGGCCGCTGCGGCCTGGAGCGCGGAAACCCCGGGTAAAACCGCGATGGCGACGCGATTCCAATCGGGCCGGTTCTCGCGGTCGAGCAATTCAAAGGCGAGGCTCGCCAAGCCATAGATTCCGGCGTCGCCGGATGAAATCAGCGCCACGTTCGCTCCGGCGGCGGCGAGGTCGAGCGCGAGTTGCGTCCGTTCGGTCTCCGCGCCCAATGGCCGTTCGTGGATACGTTTGCCGGTGGCGGCCGACCCCAGCAGCTCCACGTAGAGGGAATAGCCGACGATATCGGTCGATTCGGCCAGCGCGGCGGAGGCCTCCGGCGTGCGCAGCGCGGCCGCGCCGGGACCGATGCCGACAATGGCCAGACGGCCGCGCCCGCGGCCAACCGCGGTCGCATCGATGTCGGACGGACTGCGCGCGATCGCGCCGGTGGCGCGCGCCGATTTGACCTTAGACACGACCAGCACGGATTCCTTCCCGGCTGCGGCCAGCGCGGCCCCCTCGGCGACGCCATGACAGCCGGTTTCGCGGAACACGACCGCGGACGGGTTGCGCAGGCGCGGCTTCTCGTCTTCCAGGCGCGCGGCGGGGTAGAACCTGGCCGGCACGCCCAGTCTTCGCGCCAGCGACTGCACGGCCGGCTCGTCGGCCTTCAAATCGATGCTGGCCACGCAGGCGACCGCAAGCGGCGACAGCCCATGCGTGGCCAAGGCGCCATCGACCAGCCGGGCAAGTTCCTCCGGGTCGGCATCCCGCTCGCAGCCCACACCCACGGCCAGAACCGGCGGGTGCAGGACCAACGTCGAGGCATCCCCAAAAACCGCGCGGTCGGTCACCAACACGCGGAGCGGCGCCGTCTCCACGAAGGCGATCCCCGATTCGCGCAGCCAGGCGGCGTCGCCGGACTCCACCGCCAGCGCCACGGATTCGCCGGCCAACAGCGCGGCCGTCATGGCCTTGGCGGCCTCCACATTGGCGACGCGCCAGCCCGCGGGGGGGTCGTCGAGGGCAAAGCCAAGGGCGGTGTCGCCGGCGGTCGTGATCGCAGCGACGCCGCCGAGCGCCGAAGCGATGGCCTTGGCGAGCCGATTGGCGCCGCGATGCCCGCCGAGAAGCGGCACGACCGCGCCGCCATCGGTAGCGACCGCGATGACCAGCGGCTCGGCGCGTTTATTGGCGACCAGTGGCGCCAACGCTCGGATCAGGATGCCGGCCGCGCAGACACCGACGATCGGCCGGCCGGCGGCGAAGAGGAAGCGCAGGTGTTCGGCCGTGTCAGAGAAAATCTCGTCGGCGCCGGCGACGCGGGAACCGAGCCCATGGATGCGGGCGGCCGGCAGGGCGGGCTTCAGGCGTGCGGCTAGCAGTGCGCCGTCGGCGGTCAACGCGACCAGCGCGGCGCCCTCGGGCAAACGCGTCCGGTTCATCGGAATGCCGCGCCGCGTTTATGCACGAGGATCATCGAGAAATAGGGAACCCGCGCCGGATCGACCGCGGCGAGTGGCGTCATGGCCTGGCCGTCCAGGGTCGCGCGTTCGATATAGCGGGCGCGATCGGCGAGCCCAAGCCGATCCAACACGGTGCGTACCTTGGCGAAATGCCGCCCGAGTTTGAGGATGGCCGCCGCGTCGGCCGCGGCGAGGGTCGCTTCCAGCCGGTCTTCCGGCAGTGTCGCCGGGATAATCGTGACGACATCGTCGCGGGCCGCCAGTGACATGCGCAGCGCCGCCGCCGACGCGGTAATCGACGAAACGCCGGGAACGACCACAACCGTGAAGCTGTCGGCCATGCGCGCGAACAGATATTGGAAGGAGCCATAAAGAAACGGGTCGCCCTGACACAACACCGCCACGTCGTTTCCCCCGCGCAGCTCGGCCGCGATGGCCGCGGCACCGCGGTCATAGGCCGCCGCCGCGGGGAATCGCTCGGCGGTCAGCGGCATGCGGATTTCGATCTCCCGCTGGTTTCCGATCAGGTGGGGGGCAACGATGGAGCGGGCGAAACTGTTGCCTTCCTCCGGCGCGGGATAGGCGATCACCGGGCAGGCGCGCAACACGCGCAGGGCCTTGAGCGTGAGAAGCTCCGGATCGCCCGGCCCGACGCCGAGACCGTAAAGAGTGCCGATGCCCATCGCTTAGACCTTCGCCGCCGCCCATTGCGTGACCGGCAACAAGGGCCGCCAGGCGAGATGATCGCCGAGTTTTTCGGCGCGCGAGACCTGGAGTCGCACCAATTCGCCGCCATAGGCCGCGCGCGCCGCCGCCACGGCGGTTTCGCCCGCGACCGTCACCGCATTGGCGACCAGCCGCCCGCGCGGCTTCAGCGCCGCCCACGCCGCCTTGATCAGGCCGGGATCGCCGAGGCCGCCGCCAATGAATACGGCGTCCGGCGCCGGCAATGTCGCGAGCGCGGCGGGCGCGGCGCCGCCCACGATCCGCAAGCCGGGTACGCCGAGTCCGGCGGCATTGGCGGCGATCAGCACGCGCCGCGATTCATCGCGTTCGATGGCGATGGCCTGGGCCTCGCGGGCGGCGCGCGACCATTCGATCCCGATCGAACCGCAGCCGGCGCCGATGTCCCAAAGCAACGCGCCCGGCAACGGCGCCAGCGCGGCGAGCGTCGCGGCGCGCACCTCTTGTTTGGTGATCTGGCCGTCATGGCTGAAGGCGTCGTCGGGCAAACCGGCGGTTCGCGAGCGCGGTTTCGCCCCGGGGCCGGGGCGGCACTCGATGGCGATGGTGTTGAGCACGTTGCAGCGTTCGGCCAGCCAATTGTCCGCCGTGCCCTCGACGATCCGTTCCCGCTCGCCCCCGAGCCTTTCGAGGAGGACGAATCGGCTTGGTCCCCACCCCGCCTCGCGCAGCAGCGCCGCGGCTTGCGCGGGGGTCGTTCCGTCCTGCGAAAGCGCGAGGATGCGGATTCCGGGCGCAAGAAAAAGATGGAGCTGCGCGAGCGGCCGCGCCGCGAGGCTGATCGTCTCGACGCCCGCGAGCGGCCAGCCCAGGCGCGCGGCCGCCAGGCTGAAAGCGCCGGGCGTGGGCAGGATCGTCATGTCCGCGATCGTGAAACGGTCAAGCAGAGAGGCGCCGGCGCCGAACCACAGCGGATCACCCGAGGCGAGCGCGACGACCACGCGCCCGCGCTGCGCGGCGATGGCGGGAAATGAATCGGCGAACGGCCTGGACCAGGCGATGCGTTCGGCCTTGCCGGCGGGAACCATGGCGAGCAGGCGCTCGCCGCCGACCAACACTTCCGCGGAATCGATCAACGCGCGATGGGACGAGGGCAGCCCATCCAGCCCGTCCTCGCCGACACCCACCACAAAAAGCCAGGGTGTCATGCGCCGTCCTCGGTTTCCGGCCGGGCCAGGGCGTTGACGGCGGCCGCGGCCATGGCGCTGCCGCCGCGGCGGCCGCGCAACGTGATGAAGGGCACGCCGCGCGGATCGGCCTCCAACGCCGCTTTGGCCTCGGCGGCGCCGACGAAACCGACGGGAAAGCCAAGGATCACCGCCGGGCGATCGGCGCCGTCGTCGAGCAATTCAAGCAGACGGAAAAGCGCGGTGGGCGCGTTGCCGATGGCGACGACGGCGCCGGCAAGCCGGGCTCGCCATTTTTCCACGGCGGCGGCGGAGCGCGTCGTGCCGCGTTTGCGCGCGAGCCCGTCCACGCCCTTGTCGCGCAGCGTGCAGACGATGTGGTTGCCGCCTTTCAGCCGCGCGGCGATGATGCCGGCTTCGACCATGCGCGAATCGACCAGAATCGGGGCTCCGCGCGCGAGCGCCTGGCGCCCGGCGGCCGCCGCGTCGGCCGACCAGGCGAGGTCGTCGACAACATCGGTCATGCCGCAGGCATGGATAAGGCGGGTGGCGATCGCCACCATGTCCGGCGGCAGGCGCGAAAAATCGGTTTCCTCGGCGATGGTGGCGAAGGAACGTCGGTAGATCGCCTGGGGATCGCGTTCATAGTCCAGCTTTCCGGTGACGCCGAAAATCCAGCCTTCCTCCTGTTCCACGCTCCGCCGCTCGGCCGCGCTCAAATCGGCGGTGCCGGCGAACATGCGCGGCAGCGCCCCGGCCTCGTCGCGCTCGGCGAGAAGGGAGACGACGGCGCGAACTTGCGCTTCGTCTAGGGTTTGGCCGGGCCCCGGCTTGATCCGCGAAGACCACAGCGACGGATAGATTTCGGCGTGGACGATCCAGGGCGCCGCCGGCGCCGGACGGGTCAAGGCGCGCAGCCCGGTCTCGAACGGCCATATCGTGGAATGCGGGGCCAGGTCGCGATCGTGCCGCAGACGATGCACCCAAGGAATACCCAGCAGCGCCTGGCTGCCGACTGAGCCGTTATAAGCGAGCTGCCAGACCGATTTCGCCTTGGCGACATAGGGCGCGGTTTCGACTAGGCGTCTTTCCGCGATTTCATCCTGCCCGAACCCCGGAGTCTTGGTCGGCATCAACCCGGCGATCTCGCGGCCCGCCGGATGACCCCAAAACGGAAAGCCGGCTTTGAAATGTTTGCGGTTGAGCGCGGCGGCGATCTCGAAGCGGTTATTGGAATTGTCGTCCCGGTCGAGAAGGTCGCTGCGTTCGGCTAGGAAACGCCAGGTCTCGAGCCACGGCGTGCCGTCCAGCCCGAGCCGGCGCGCGAATCCCCGAGGATAACCGTGCGGAAAGTCCCAGCCGACCAACACGGATTGTTTCCGCGTCTTGAAATCCAGCAGCCGGCGCTTGATTTCCGCGATCGCGGCGGAACGTGTTGCGAAATTGGCGGTTTCGATGTCCGGTCCGGCCTTGCCCTGCCGTCCGACGGCATACCAGATGCTGTTTTTTCCGGTGACGGGCTTCGAGGCGGCGCTCCAATCGACCATCACATAGGCGTCGAACTGCCTCATGCGGCTATTTTGAATCGCGCCGGTGGCCATGGTCGTGATGGTCATGCCCGTGGTCATGGCCGCGCTCGTGATCGTGACGATGATCGGCATCGGTGCCGATGCCGCGGACGTGGAGATGATGTCCGACCTGCGGCGTACCCACGGCGCTTTCGTACCCGACCAGCCTTTCGCGGTATTTGCACAGCCGACAATTCATCAGATTCTCGCCCCGGCCGATTTCGGCCAGATGGTCGATGAAGGTGTCCAGTACCTCCGGGTGATCGTTGAGGTAGCTCGCCTTGAGAATTTCGGTCTCGGGATGGGCGGCGGCTTCGTCGGTGGCGGCGTAAATGCGTTTCACCAGCACCCCGGTGAACAGGAAATAGGGAAAGACCACGATCCGCTTGAAGCCTAGCCGCAGAGCATAGGCGAGGGCATCGGGCGTCAGCGGCTGGGCGACGCCGCTATAGCCGACCGTCGCATAGCCGAAGCCCATGCCTTCCCACAACATGCGCGCGATCTTGGCGATGTTGCCATTGGCGTCGGGATCGTTGGTGCCGCGACCGATGACCAACAACAAAGTATCCTTGCGCGCGATCGCGCGCGGCGAGACTTTTTCGGCCGCTTCGATGCGGGCGCGCGCCGCCGCCAACAACCGGGCGTCGATGCCCAGATCGCGGCCATAAGCCAATTCCACGCCCTTATGGTCGGCGGCGAAGCTGTTCAGCTCCCAAGGCAGGTCGTTTTTCACATGGCCGGCGGCGAACAGCATGGCGGGAAGCGCATGGATGCGGCGGGCGCCGCGCGCGACCAACGCCTCCAGCCCCTCGCGAATGGTGGGGCGGGCGAATTCCAGATAGGCCGCGCCGATTTCGCGGTGGGGCAGGCGCCGCCTCATGCCGGTGGCCAGCGCCTCCAGCTCGGTGATGGCGTCGCCATCGCGGCTGCCATGGGCGCAGATCAGAATCGCGACATCGTCCATCGTTGCGGCCTCGAACTTGGTTTCGCTCTCATTGACGCGCCCGACTCCGCGTCCCATGCTTTGGCCATGGGGGAAGCCGAGATCGTCGCCGTCGATCCATTCATTATTCTATTGCTGGCGTTGGCGATAGACGCCGTTCTCGGCGATATGCCGCAACTGTTCCGGTTCGTGCCGCACCCGGTCGCGCTGGTCGGCCGGGCCATCGAATTCCTGGAACGCCGCCTCAACCGGGACAGCCGCAGCAACGCCGACCGAACGCTGCGCGGCGCCTTCGTCGTCCTGGTTTTGTGCGGGTCCGCTGGCGGGGTCGCGTGGTTCATCCAATGGGTCGGCCAAGGCCGGGTCTGGAGTGGGGCGCTCGAGCTTTTCCTGGTCGCCGTCCTGGTCGCGCAGCGCAGCCTGTTCGATCACGTGGGGGCGGTGGCCGTGGCGCTGGACAAGGGCGGACTATACGCCGGGCGGGACGCCGTGCGCCATATCGTCGGACGCGATCCGGAAAGCCTGGACGAACACGGCGTGGCCCGCGCCGCCATCGAATCCTGTGCCGAGAATTTCTCCGACGCCGTGGTGGCGCCGGTGTTCTGGTACGCCCTGGCCGGGCTGCCCGGCCTGTTCGTCTATAAGACCGCGAGCACGCTCGACAGCATGATCGGCCATCGCAGCGCGCGCTATCGCGCCTTCGGCATGACCGCGGCGCGGCTCGACGACGCGCTCAACCTCGTTCCCGCCCGGTTGAGCGCGCTGCTCCTGATTCTGGCCGCGTTTTTCGTGCCCACCGCCAATCCCTGGCGGGCGCTGAAAACGACGTTGAGCGATTCGGGCCATCATCGCTCGATCAATTCCGGCTGGCCGGAGGCGGCGATGGCGGGCGCGCTCGACCTCGCTTTGGCCGGACCACGGCGTTACCCCGGTGAATTCGTCAACGACCGCTGGATCGGCGAAGGCCGGGCACGGGCCACCGCCGGCGATATCCGCAGGTCGTTGTTCATGTTCGTCGCGGCGTGCCTGCTCAACGCCATGCTGGTCGCCGGCCTAGCCTGGGTCCACCTCGGAAGCTGACCGGTCGAATCACCGCCCGCGGGCTATCGTCAATAGCCGGTCGAGATCGAGCGCGGCGGCCAAATGATCGGCGAGCCGGTCGAGGGTCGTTTCGACCAGCGTGTCATAACCGACTCCGCCTTCGCGGCCCGGCCGCAAGCCCCGCAGAAGTTTGCCGCGATAATTGTCCGACGCGAGCAACCCGTGGATATAACAGCCACGGACACGGCCATCGCGGCTGGAGGCGCCATGCGGTTTGCCATCGATGACCAGCATCGGGCGTTCAAGATCGGGACCGGAAGTGGCGCCAACATGCATTTCATAACCGTGGATCGCCGTACCGCTCAGGGCATCGCCGCCCTTCACCGCGATCAGCGTCTTATCCCTGCCCATGATCGTTTCCACGGCGAGCAAGCCGAGACCAGGCGCCGCGCCCGCGTTTCCGTCCACGCCGTCGGGATCGGCGATGTGTGTACCCAGCATCTGATAACCGGCGCAAAGGCCGATCACCGAACCGCCGCGACGGACATGGGCGAGGATGTCGATGTCCCAGCCCTGCCGCCGCAGGAAAGCCAGATCGGACAGCGTGGATTTTGAGCCGGGCAGCACGATCAGCTCGGCATCTTCGGGCAAGGGCCGGCCCGCCGGCACCATGTCAACCGACACGTCGGCCTCGGCCGCGAGTGGGTCCAGATCGTCGAAATTGGCGATGCGGGGCAAACGCGGGATGGCGACGCGGATGCGGCCGTCGGTCGGCGGCCGGATTTTGGTCGAATCGAGACTGGCTGAATCCTCGGCCGGCAATGCCGACGCGGCGTCGAAATAGGGCACGACGCCGAGGCATTCCATACCCGTGCGCTCCACGACGGCCCGGATGCCGTCGTCGAACAATCGGGGATCGCCCCGGAATTTGTTGACGATGAAACCTTTCAGGGCCGCGCGTTCGGCCGGTTCCAGCAACAGATGTGTGCCGACCAGGCTGGCGATGACGCCGCCGCGTTCGATGTCGCCGACAAGAACGACCGGAACTTCCGCGGCGAGCGCGAATCCCATATTGGCGATGTCGCCGTCGCGGAGGTTGATTTCGGCGGGGCTGCCGGCGCCTTCGACCAGGACGAGATCGGCATTCGCGCCGAGACGGCCGAAGCTGTCGAGCACGGCGGGAAGCAACGTCGGCTTCAGGCTGCGATACTCCGCCGCGTTCGCCCGGCCATGGACCCGTCCTTGCACGACGATCTGCGCGCCGGTGTCCGATTGCGGCTTGAGCAGCACCGGGTTCATGTCCGAATGCGGCGCGATTCCACAGGCGCGGGCCTGAAGCGCCTGGGCGCGCCCGATTTCGCCGCCATCTTCCGTGACCGCGGCGTTGTTCGACATGTTCTGCGGCTTGAAAGGGCGCACGCGCAGCCCGAATCGGGTAAAGGCGCGGCCCAGCCCGGCGACGATCAGCGATTTGCCGACATTCGAGCCGGTGCCCTGGATCATCAGGGCGGCGGTCCGCTTGCGGTCGCGGCGGATGCCGGTATCCGTCGCCCCCGCTCGGCTCACTGCTTTCAGGCTCGCGGCAGCGCGGCGATCAAGGCGGCGGCGCCGGGATTGGTGAAACGCCGGTCGAAG
Source organism: Rhodospirillaceae bacterium (assembly GCA_009694125.1). Lineage (GTDB taxonomy): Bacteria > Pseudomonadota > Alphaproteobacteria > CACIAM-22H2 > CACIAM-22H2 > SHVT01. The sequence continues at coordinate 24,060 of SHVT01000009.1, forward strand.
ACGATGGTCTGGGTGGTGGCGCCGGCACCGTAATAGGCGGCGTTGAAATCGTCGCGGCGATAGATGACCGTGCCTTCGAGCGACAAGCCGCCGAACAGCCCGCGGGTCTTTGAGAAAGAATAAATGTCCTCGCCCAGATTGGTCGTCGTCGCCGCGTCCAGCCCGGCGCCGACCGGGCCGGCGGCGATGCTGATGTCGACGCCCAGCTTGACCTGGTCGCGGGTGAGCGCGTTCAGCCCCTTTTCGTTCATGATCAACAACACGACCTGGGCGTCCTGGACGCCGATCTGCAACCCGATGCTGCCGCCGCCCATGGCGTAGAAGGCGGGCGGGCTCCAGCCGCGCGCCGGATCGCGGGCGAGGAGAAGACCATCGCCGCCCTCGGCACCCAGGATCAGTCCGGCCTTGAACAGATTGGGCACGATCAAGGTGGCCCTGGCCAAGGGCAGTAGGCGTTGGAAGGTTGCGTAGTCGCGGTCGGTGAGCAGCGCTTGCAGGGTCAGGCGCGCGCGATCGACCAGGGCCTGGTCGGCGCGGGCGGGCGCGGCGCAGGCGGCGGCGCTGATTCCGGCGGCCAGCCCGGTCGTCAGGAAGGACCGGCGGGGTTGAGTGTTCCGTGGGACAGCGGTGCGAAGCATGGGTGCCTCCAATCTTTCTGTAGGGGCGTGAATTGCGGCGGGCGGCCTCAAAACTCGACCCCCTTCTGCGCCTTGATTCCATCGCGAAACGGATGTTTGACCAAGGTCATTTCGGTGACGAGATCGGCCAGATCGATCAATTCGGGCGCGGCGTTGCGGCCGGTGACAACGACGTGCTGCCCCGGCGGCCGCGACCGGAACACATCCAGGACTTCGGTCAGGGGCAGATAGCCATAACGCAGCGCGACGTTCAACTCGTCGAGAATCACCATATCGTAACTGGAATCGGCGATCATCGACTTGGCCATGTCCCAGGCCCGGCGCGCTGCGGCGATGTCGCGTTCGCGATCCTGGGTTTCCCAGGTGAAGCCGTCCCCCATCGCGCGGATGGTCACCAACTCGGCGAAATGTTCCAGGGCATCGCGCTCGCCGCAATTCCACGCGCCCTTGATGAATTGCACGATGCCGATTCGCATCCCATGACCGATGGAGCGCAAGGCCATGCCGAAGGCCGCGGTCGATTTGCCCTTGCCCTTGCCGGTATGGACGATAAGCAGGCCGCGTTGTCCGGTTTTGGTCGCCATCATGCGGTCGCGCGCCGCCTTGATCCGCGCCATCTTCTCGCGATGGAGGGTGTTTTCATCGGCTAGGTTTGACATTTCAGTATCGGCCTGCTCCGTTGATGCAAGGTTGTAATGGATTTGTTGCTTCTAAGACGGCCGCTGCCGCAATGACGGACGAAATTCGCGAAGTACGGGCGATTTGTGCGCTGTGCAGAAAGCCTGCAGAGCTACGAGAAAGCCACATCATCCCCACCTTCGTTTATCGATGGCTGAAGGATACATCTTTTACCGGCTACTTGCGCGCCGGTACGAATGTAAAGAAGCGCGTTCAGGATGGCCTCAAGAGAAAGCTTTTGTGCGCCAAATGTGAAGTGCTCCTCAATCCATGGGAGACGGCACTCGCCTCGCAAATCTTTCATCCCTATAACGCCAATAACGCTTTCAGCGGCAGCTACGGCGAGTGGATGCTTAAATTCTGCACGTCTGTTTCATGGCGTGCTCTGCGATTTTTCCTAGATGAAGGAGGAAGCTCTCAGCTAACCAATGATCAAATCACGGCAGCAAATAAGGCTCTTGAGCGTTGGAGGGCGGTCATATTTGGTGAAATTGAACATCCGGGTGTCTATGAGCAGCACATCTTACCCTTGAGCGCCATTGGCACGACCTCGATTGCCGATCTTCCTAACAACATGAATCGATATCTCATGAGAGGCGTCGAACTGGATTTGCCGCGTTCGGAAAAGTCGATGTTCACCTACGTCAAAATGGGCCGCTTTGCGGTCTTCGGCATTATTTCGCCCACTAAAATACGGTGGAAGGGAACCCGCGTCAGTGTAAGGAATGGACAGATCGGCCCCTCTCAATTCATTTTACCTCAACAATTAGTCGAATACCTCAAAGACCGAGCTCGAAAAATGGCCGACCTAATGAAGGAAATTCCAACGGATCAGGCGAATGAGATTGAAAGGAGCATCTTGCACGACCGAGGGCGGGCCGTCGCTACCGACCAGTTCGCCGCGATGCTCGAAGATGAGCGTATGTTTGGTAGAGACGCGATCCTGAGAAAGACCACGGAAAGCTGAGTTCTTCGCTGGCCTCCGCATTGCCGCCATCGCGGGCCGCCGGTAGGATGGGCACCATGGCTTCACCCAAGCGATTGGTCGTCGGCATCAGCGGCGCGTCCGGCGTCGTCTATGGCGTTCGCCTGCTCGAGGTCCTGCGCGGGGCCGGGGTCGAGACGCATCTGGTGATGTCGCGTTCGGCCGAAATCACGCTGGCCCATGAAACGACGCTGAAGGTCGCCCAGGTACGCGATCTCGCCGCGGTCTTCCATGCCGTCACGGATATCGGCGCGTCGCTGGCCAGTGGTTCGTTCAAGACTCTCGGCATGGCGATCGTGCCTTGTTCGATCCGTACGCTGTCGGAGATCGCCTCCGGGGTGACATCGAGCCTGTTGAGCCGCGCCGCCGACGTGACCCTGAAGGAAAGACGGCGGCTGGTGCTGGCCGTGCGCGAAACGCCGCTCCATCTCGGGCATCTGCGGAGCATGGCGGCGGTGACAGAGATGGGGGCGGTGGTGATGCCGCCGGTGCCGGCCTTTTATGCAAAGCCGGCGACCGTGGACGACATCGTGAACCAGACGGTGGGCCGCATCCTCGACCAATTCGACCTCGATGTCGGGCTGGTGAAACGCTGGGGCGAAGCCGAAGCGCCGGACACCGCCCGCATCCGCCCGCTGCGCCGGAAGACCTAGAGGCCGACGTCGATTATTGGGGGTGTGGGGCCGCCCTGCAGGCGAAGCCGGCCGACTCCCGAGTCAGTCGGGCTTCGCCCGACGGGCCCCCACAACTTTGTCCACCTCTCTCTGCATCCTGCCAACCGCCACCAGCCCGGCCATGCGGAAATCGCCGATCAGGCTCCAAAGCGGGTATTGGAATGTCGCCGGCCGGTTCTTTTCGATCAGAACATGCGAGGCCCAGGCGAAGCCGTAGCCGCAGACCGGCGCGGCGAGCAGAATCCAGGGTTCGCCCCAAGCCGCCGCCGCGACCAGAGTCCCCAACGCGCCCAACGTCCCGATGAAATGCAGCCGCCGCGTCCAGGCGTGGCGGTGCTCGCCGACGTAAAACGGCCAGAACGCGCGATAGCTGGCGATGCGCCCGCGCGCGGGCGCCGAAGACGAATCCGTCATGCGTTTTCCCGGCAACACACCTATAATCGCCGGCCGCGGATTTCAGCGAAAGGCGATGAAAACGTCGCCGCTTCGTCACCCGATGGTCCCCCCCCCCGTGCTGTGGGCGCGTTCGACGTGACAGAGTTGTGGGCGCGTTCGACGTGACAGAAATGCACTGTAGAAGGACACTCCGAAATTGACAACCGTCGGTCTATAACCCTAACGTACATATGAAATCCTGGCGGCGCGGGCCTTTCGCAAAGCGCCGATTCGGGTTCGGGGGCTCTCGATAAACGCTGACGTGTCCGAGGGGGCGGACCGGCATGGCCGAACACTATGCGATCGCGATTGTCGGATCGGGCCCGGCCGGATTAAGCGCGGCGGGACGCGCGGCCAAGCGCGGCGCGTCTTACGTCCTGCTTGAACGCACGACCCATCTCTCCGATACGATCTACAAGTATCAGAAGAAAAAACACGTCATGGCGACGCCGGAAGTCCTGCCCCTGCGCAGCGATCTTCAATTCAAGGAAGGCTCGCGCGAAACCATCCTGGGTTCCTGGGACAAAAGCACCGGCGATTTGAAATTCAACCTGCGCCAGAACGCCGATGTCGCAGGCATCAAGAAGGACGGCGCGATTTTCACGATCACGCTGGCCAACAAACAAACGCTTACCGCCGATGCCGTCGTGCTCGCCATTGGGTTGCAGGGCAATATCCGCACTCTGGGCGTACCCGGCGAAACCGGCCCGAACGCCCAGTACCAGCTCGACGATCCCGAAGAATACAAGAACGAAACCATCGTTGTAATCGGCGCTGGCGACGCCGGGCTCGAAAACGCCATCGCGCTCGCCGTCCAGAACGAGGTCATCGTCGTCAACGTCATGGGCGATTTCGCACGCGCCAAGGCGGGCAACGTCGCGCTGATCGAATCGGCCATCAAGGATGGCCGCATCCAGTGTTATTTCAATACCAAGGTCATTAAGGTCGAGACCGATCCCAGCGCCATTTTTCTGAAAACGCCCGAGGGTGAGGCGGTGGTCAAGTGCCACCGGGTCATCGCCCGTATCGGCGCCATGCCGCCGCGCAAATTCGTCGAAGCCTGCGGTATCGTCTTTCCCAACGCCGATCCCGCCTCGGTTCCAGGGGTCAGCGACAGCTACGAATCGAACGTGAAGGGGCTGTACATCATCGGCGCGCTCGCCGGATACCCCCTGATCAAACACTGCATGAACCAGGGCTACGAGGTGATCGAATACATCCTTGGGCATGAGGTGAAGCCGGCGGACGAGCCGCTGCTCGAAGCAAAACTCACCGGGCTGCAAGGGGTGACGGTCTCGCAGTTCCTGGAAGGCGTGCAACAGCGCGTGCCGATGTTCTCGGCGCTGACCAAACTGCAGCTTCGCGAATTCCTACTCGATAGCGACGTGCACGCGCCCAAAAAGGGCGAGATCGTTTTCAAGCACAACGATTATTCCGACAGCTTCTATTCGATCCTGTCGGGGTCGGTCGATGTCCAGGTCAGCGCCGAAAACCCGGCGATCAAGGTGACGCTGAAGACCGGCGAATTCTTCGGCGAGATGGGTTTGATCTCCGGCCGCCGGCGCACAGCGACGGTGGTGGCGGGCGCCGATTGCGTGTTGATCGAGACGCCGCGCCGGCAGGTCATCAAACTGACCCGTTCGATCGCCGCCGCCAAACGCGTGCTCGACGAGACGGCCACGATCCGCCAGGTTCAAACCCATCTGGCGCCGCAGGTCTCCAAGCGCGACCTTGTCGATGTCGTGCGCACCGCCACGATCCAGTCCTTCAGCGCCGGCGACGTGCTGATCAAGGAAGGCGATATCGGCGACAACGTCTATTTGATCCGCAGCGGGTCGGTGACCGTGTCGCGCAACCTGGGCGGCCGCGACGTGGTTTTGTCCTATGTCCCGGCTGGCCATTACGTCGGCGAAATGGCGTTGCTGACCAAAAGTCCGCGCACGGCCACGGTGCGGGCGGCGGTGGCGACGGAGGTCATCAAGCTCGACGGCGGCGCCTTCCGCGACCTGCTCGATCGCTCGCCGGAGTTGCGCGTCGAGGTCGAAAGTCGGTTCCAGGCGCGGCTTGTCGAAAACGCCCGCATGGAAGGCCGGCCCGACCATTCAAATCTGATGCAGTTCCTGCTCGACCAAGGTTTGGGCGAGGCGACCGACGTACTGCTGATCGACGAAACGCTGTGCGTGCGGTGCGACAATTGCGAAAAAGCCTGCGCCGAGACCCATCACGGTGTGTCGCGGCTGGATCGCGAAGCCGGCCCGACCTATGCCTCGATCCATGTGCCGACCTCGTGCCGGCATTGCGAACACCCGCATTGCATGTCCGATTGCCCGGCCGACGCCATCCACCGTTCGCCCAACGGCGAGGTGTTCATCGACGAAAAATGCATCGGCTGCGGCAATTGCGAGCGCAACTGTCCCTATCACGTCATCCACATGTCGGCGGAGCCGCCGGCCAAGCCGGGCTTGCTCGCCTGGATGTTGTTCGGGCTGGGCCACGGGCCCGGCGAGGATTGGGAAGCCACCCACGGCAAGAAAAAAGACCCGAACAAACGCAAAATGGCGGTGAAATGCGACATGTGCAAAGGCATCGAAGGCGGCCCGTCCTGCGTGCGGGCTTGTCCGACCGGCGCCGCCATTCGCGTCAGCCCGGAGGAGTTCTTCTCGCTGTCTAACCGGGGACTTTGAGGTCGGCCAGCAGCCAAAAGACGATGCATCAATCCTATCTCGTCTATCGCAACTTCCGGTATCTGAAGGTGGCCGTCCTGGGCGCGCTAGCGGCCGCGATCGTCTATGGTGCCCACAGCCCAATGGATCCGCCCAATGGCGGGACCTGGCTCGGCTATGTGTTGGGCACGATCGGCGCGGTATTGATCCTATGGCTGATGTGGTTCGGCGTCCGCAAACGGCGGTACAATCGGGGGCCGACGAAACTTCAGGGCTGGCTTTCGGCTCATGTTTATCTCGGTCTGGCCCTGATCGTCGTGGCCACGCTGCATACCGGGTTCCAGTTCGGCTGGAACGTGCATACGCTTGCCTACACTTTGATGATGCTGGTCATCCTGTCGGGCGTGTTCGGCGTGTTTTTCTACCAGCGGTATCCGGCCCTGATGACACAGAACCGCGGCGGGCTGACGCTGACCGAGATTTTCACGCGCATCGCCGCGCTCGATACCGAAAGCCGCGAGGTTTCCATGGGACTGCCCGACGAGATCACGCGGGCGGTACTCGATTCCGGCGGCAACACTCGGATCGGCGGGTCGGTGTGGCGTCAGCTTTCCGGTCGCGATCCCAACTGCCCGACGGCGCGGGCGCTGGCCAGGATCAAACAACTCGCGACCAAAGTCTCGGTCGAAGACGCCGTCGCCGTGCGCAAATTGCTGACCTTGTTGAGCCGCAAGGACGATCTCGTCGGTCGGGCGCGGCGCGACGTGCAATACCGGGCTTTTCTGGAAATTTGGCTGATGTTCCACGTGCCGTTGTCGGTCGGCCTTTTGGCCGCGCTGACGGCTCACGTCTTCTCTGTTTTCTTCTACTGGTAACGATTTCGGAGCGGGAGTAATACCGTGCTTGTCCAGGTCGGCTATCTGACTCGGCGCGGCAATCGTGGCGTTTCCCGGCGCGACCAAGACGCCACCGTGGAATTCATTCGCATCGGCCGCGGCACGAAGAACGAGGTCTATCTTCCCGATCCGCGGGTCGCGCTCGACCACGTCGAAATACATGTGCGCGACGGCCAGGTCTACGCCTCCGCGGTGGGCAGCAACGATCTCTCGATCAATGGCGCCGCCGCCACCTCCGGCCGCGTCCGGCCCGGCGATGCGATCGCCGTCGGTCCTTACAAGATCGAAATCGTGGAAGCGCCGCCGGGCTATGGCGTCGCGGTTACGGTCGAACTGGTGCAGCCGCTGGGCGACGATCTCGTCGAGCTGACTCAGCGCAGCCGTGCCCGCCTGGGTGATGCCGCGATCAGCAAACGTGTGTTGTCCTGGGCCGCGTTCGTCACCGTTCTCCTGCTTTTCCTGGTGCTGCCGGTCGCCGCCTTCTTCATCCCCGATATTCACAAGCGCATGACCTCCATGCCGATTTCGGCGGATAAGTCTTGGGAATCCGGCGAAATCTCCGGGGTGCACAAATATTTCGCGAGCGATTGCACGACTTGTCACGAGCGACCCTTCATCATGGTCCAGGACCAGGCCTGCCTGACCTGCCACAGCGACATTACCCACCATGCCGACGTCAAGACGGTGCGTCTGCCGGCCTTGGAAGAGACCCGCTGCGCGGCCTGCCACAAAGAACATCAAGGCCGCCAGCCGGCGATCCAGACGGCGCAGGCCTTGTGCGACGATTGCCATGTGCGGCTGACCGCGATCGTGCCCACGACCAAACTGATCAATGTCAGCGATTTCGGTCGCGATCACCCCGAATTTCGGCCGTCGGTGGTGACCGACCCGGCGACCCGGACCCTGGCGCGGTTGCCGATCGGCGATCCGGCGCTGAAGGAAAATTCCAACCTGATCTTCCCGCACGACAAACATTTGGTGGCCGCCGGCGTGCGTGGCCCCACCGGGTTGCAGAAAATGGTCTGCAATGATTGCCACCGCCCGGAGACCGGCGGTGTGGGCATGCGCGCGGTGAACATGGAGACCGAGTGCCGCGATTGCCACAAATTGAAGTTCGAGGCGCACGCGCTCGACCGCGAAGTGCCGCATGGCAAACCCGACGAGGTCGCCAAGGTCCTCAACGATTTCTACGGCCGCGTCGCCCTCGAAGGCGGCTTCGAGGATCCCGAAGCGCCGGCCGTCGTGCGCCGCCGTCCCGGCTCGCCCCTCGATGAAGCGGCGCGCACCGAAGCGCTGGCCTGGGCGCGCAGCCGCGCCGATGCGACCATCGAGGTCGTTTACGGCAAGAGCATTTGCGGGAGCTGCCACGTTGTGGAGCGGACGACCAGGCTCAATGAGAGACCCAATTTCCGGGTCAAGCCGGTCCTGGTGGCGGCAACCTGGATGCCCAAGGGCAAATTCGATCACAGCAAACACAAAAACACCGATTGCGCCGATTGCCACGCCGCGCCGAAATCCGTTGCCAGTTCCGACGTCCTGCTCCCGGGTATCGCCAATTGCCGCCGCTGCCACGGCGGGGAGGACGTAACCGCGCTGGTGCCGTCGACCTGCGTTGCCTGCCACGTCTTCCATACCCCGGCCATGGGTCCGATGCGTCCGCGAGCCGTCGGCGCGGCCGCCAGCGGCGCGCCGGGGGTTGGCCAAACGGCCGTGCCGCGCTAGAGTGGCCCGGCCTTTGTTGGCCGGGCAAGAAAATGGGGGATGACCGGGTGGCGCTGTTGGCGCCCGATCCAATCGGAACGCGACCGAAAGCCGGCCCGTCCAGATTTGGATTTGCCTTTTATTTCATGGCGTTGGTGCTCCTCGTTCCGGCCTCCGGCTGGGGCGAGACGTTGAGCGTCGAAGGCGCGATGCTGGCACCGCTCACCATTCGCCCTGAGACCGCCGAGATCGTTCGCGAAATCGACCTGCAAGGCGATCAGCCGCTCGCCACCTATGTCATCGCCAAACCCTGGGGCAATTTGCTGCTGCAGCGGTCGGGCTACGCCCGACGGGCCCGGGGATGCGCCTTGTCGTAGACGGCGAGCAATTGGGTTAAGTCGATTTCGGTGTAGCGCTGTGTTGTCGATAGCGAGGCGTGGCCGAGCAATTCCTGGATGGCGCGCAGATCGCCTCCCGCCGCCAGCAGATGGGTGGCGAAGCTGTGGCGCAGCGCGTGCGGCGTCGCCCGGTCGGGAAGGCCGATGAGGCCGCGCAGCTCGCGCACCCGTTTCTGCACGATGCCGGCGTGCAGGCGTTTGCCGCGCGTACCGAAGAACACCGGCGCGGTGACGCCCGCGGCATAGGGGCAGACCCTGAGATAGGCGGCCAGCGCCTCGCGCACGGCGGGAAGAACCGGGACCATGCGCTGCTTGCGGCCCTTGCCGAGCACGATCAGGCTGTCGCCGCCCTGGAGCAGCGGCGCGATGTCGCGGCGGTTCAGCGACAGCGCCTCGTCGATACGCAGGCCGCATCCATAGAGCAGGCACAGCAATGCGGTATCGCGCAAACCCACCCAGGGTTCGTTGCTGAGATCGCCGACCTGATCGACCGCCTTGCGCGCGTCGCCGACGGTCAGCGGGCGCGGCACCGATCGCGGCAGCTTGGGCGAGCGCAGTCCGGCCAGGCCGGTGTTTTTGCCGCGGCCGGTGCGGTCGAGCCAGCGAAAGAACGAACGCAGGACCGACAGCGCGCGGGCGTTGGTCGCGGCGGTCAGGCCCTTGCCGGCGCGGCGGGCGAGGAAGGCGCGGAAATCGCCGGTGCGGAGAAGCGCCAGATCGGCCGGGGACGGCGCGCTGCCTAGATGTCCACCCATGAAGCCGAGGAAGGTGAGCAGATCGCGGCGATAGGCGGCGAGCGTGTGGCGGGAGGCGCGGCGTTCCGTCGCCAGCCATTCGAGCCAGCCGGCGACCGCCTCGGCGGTTTCGGGGTTGGGAAGGAAATCGCTCAGGTCGTCCGGTCCAGCCATGACCGGATGCAGTGTTCGGTGACGCGGCCGAGGAAGGCGAGAAGCTCGGTTCCCTGGCCGGGGTGGAACTTATCGGCGTGGCGGCTGCCCAGCGCCAGGATGCCGAAGGGCGCGCCGCGCCGCGGTTCGATGCGGATCAGGGCTTGGGACCGGATCAGGCTGGCGGCCTCGGCAAACAGGTCCTTGTCGCCGGGCTCGTCGGCGAGCAGGACGATGGACTTGCCGCCATCGAGCAGGCGGTCGACGGCGCCGCGCGGCACCAGACGCAGCCCCCGGCAGGCAACACCGTCGGGGCCGGCATTGGGCGGCGCCTCGAAACACAGGGTGGCGGCGTCCACGTCCAGATCGACGGCGAGATCGGTGCCGATCAGTTCGATCAGGTGTTCGAGCGTGGTGGCGCCCAGCAGCGCGAGCGCGGCGGCATGGACGCGGCCTTGATGGTGCATATTGTTGCGGCCGAGCGAGACCAGCTCGTGTTCGGCCGACCGCAGCCGATCGATTTCGGCGCGCAGCTTTTCGACCATGACGCGCTGGAAATCGACGACACCGTCGCCCTCGCGCCGCGCGGGTGGCAACATCGCGGCCAGAATCTCGGGGTTTTTGTCCAGGAAATCCGGGTGCCGGCGCAGATAGACCGCGACATCGGCGGCGGCCATGTCCACCGCGGTCGAAGCCTTGGTTATCTTTTCGGGATCGCTGGCCATCGTCCTTGCTCGATCGTCGTGCCGCTCGCGCCGGTCCGGCGTTATAAAGGGACGGGGGAAAACCGCCCCCGCTTCGCAGAGTCTAGCCCATGCCCGCCGCCCGCGCCACTTCGCCCCCCGACGGATCGCGTGTACCGACCCATCGCGTGGCGGTGTTGCTGCCGGTGCCGGTTGACCGGGCCTTCGACTACCTTCCGCTGCCCGGGACCGACGATCCATCAGCCAAAGGGATGGCGCTGAAGCCGGGCGACATCGTTGCCGTGCCGTTGGGCAAGACGCGCGGAATCGGCGTGGTGTGGGCGCCTTCGACACCGGACAGCAAACCCGTGGACCGCGCGCGTCTTAAGCCGGTGTTGGAAAAGCTCGACTTGCCGCCGCTGCCCGCCGATCTGTGCCGGCTGATCGATTGGGTCGCCGCCTACACGCTGACGCCGCGCGGCAAGGTGCTCCGAATGGCGATCAACACGGCCACGATCCTGCATCCGCCAGCCCCGCGTACCGCCTGCCGGCTGGTTGTGCCCCCGCCCGCCGGCGCGCGGTTGACGCCGGCGCGGCACCGCGTGCTGGCGCGGCTGAGCCAGCCCGGTCCGTGGTCGCGGCCGGTGCTGGCCAAGGCGGCCGGGGTGAGCGGCGCGGTCGTCCGCGGCATGGCCGAGGCCGGGCTGATCGAGGCCACGCCCATGGCCCCGGCGGTGGCGGTGTGGGGGCCATCGGGCGCCGATGCCTTGCCGGCTCCAGCCCTGTCGCCCGCGCAGGAAGCGGCGGCGGCGGCGCTGCGGCGGCGGGTGGGCGATGGCGGGTTCTCGGTGACGCTGCTCGATGGCGTGACCGGGTCGGGCAAGACCGAGGTGTATTTCGAGGCGATCGCCGAGGCGCTGCGGCGGGGGCGGCAAGCGCTGGTGCTGCTGCCCGAAATCGCGCTGTCGGCGCAATGGCTGGAGCGGTTCCGCCGCCGCTTCGGGGCCGATCCGGCGGTCTGGCATTCCGACCTGACGCCGGCGGTGCGGCGAGCGACCTGGCATGCCATCGCCGCCGGCCATGCCCGCGTGGCAGTGGGCGCGCGTTCGGCCCTGTTTCTGCCGCTGGCGGCGCTGGGTGTCATCGTCGTGGACGAGGAACACGAAGCCGCCTTCAAGCAGGAGGAGGGTGTCATCTACCACGCCCGCGACATGGCGGTGGTGCGGGCGCGGCTGGCGGCGATCCCGGCGGTGCTGGCCTCGGCGACGCCGTCGCTGGAGACGCTGACCAATGTCGAAGAAGGGCGGTACACGCGGCTGGTGCTGGCCGACCGCCATGGCGGGGCGCAGATGCCGCAAGTGACGATCGTCGATCTGCGCCGCCATCCGCCGCCGCGCCGGCATTGGCTGTCCCCGGTCCTGCGGACGGCGGTCACGCAATCGCTGGAGCGCGGCGAACAGGCGATGTTGTTCCTCAACCGCCGCGGTTACGCGCCGCTGACCTTGTGCCGGGGCTGCGGCCATCGGATGCGCTGCGCCAACTGCGCGGCCTGGCTGGTGGAACATCGCGCGGCCGGGCGGCTGGCCTGTCATCATTGCGGGGAAAGCCAGCCTCTGCCACGCCTCTGCCCGCATTGTCAGGCGGAGGACAGCCTGATCGCCTGCGGCCCCGGCGTGGAGCGGGTGGCCGAGGAAGCCGCCGCGGCTTGGCCCCAGGCCCGCATCGCGATCATGACCAGCGACACCGTGACCGGCCCGCGCGACGCCGAGGCCTTGGTCGATCGGATGCAGGCGCGCGAGATCGACATCCTGGTCGGCACCCAGGTGATGGCGAAGGGCCATCATTTCCCGCTGCTCACCGCGGTCGGGGTGGTCGATGCGGATTTGGGGCTGGCCGGCGGCGATCTGCGCGCGGCGGAACGGACCTTCCAGCTTCTCCACCAGGTGGCGGGACGGGCCGGCCGCGCCGAACACCCGGGCCGGGTTTATCTCCAGACCTATCTGCCGCAACACCCGGTGACGCAGGCGCTGGCGGCGGGCGCCCGCGACCGCTTCATGGCGAGCGAGGCGGAGGACCGGCGCGACCGCCTGCTCCCGCCCTTTGGCCGGCTGGCCGCGATCGTGGTGTCGGCGTCGGCCGCGGCGGAGGCCGAGGCCGCCGCCCGCGCGCTCGCCAAAAACGCGCCGCGGATCGAAGGCGTCAGGGTGCTGGGCCCAGCCGCCGCCCCGCTATCGCTGCTGCGCGGCCGCCACCGCTTCCGGCTTCTGCTCAAAACCGGCAAGGGCGCGAACCTCCAGGCGATCCTGCGCCAATGGCTGGATTCGACCAAGATCAAGCCCGGCATCAAGATCGAGGTGGACGTGGACCCTTACAGCTTCCTGTAGGTGAAGCGGTGCCGGCTAAGGTTTGGCTTCGAGTAGTGCTTTCAGCAGCGCGAGGTCTTTGCGGTTGGCGCGCGCGACGGCGCGCGCCATGAAGGGCGCCAAGAGGCGCGAGAAGCCCGTGGGTTCGCCGCGGTTGCGAAGAGTCATGAGGGTGGCGCCTTCACCCGCGCCCTCCCACCGATAACTCGTTTCCATGGGGAACGGACCCTCGGCCGTCCGCATCAGGAGACTTTCGCCCGGAACCAATGCCGCGATTTCATAAGTGTAGGCCAGCCGGCGCCCGAGGAATTTCGCGACGAAGGCAATCTTCGAGCCGATCTGCGGTGGGCGCTCGGTCTGCCATTCGACCGATACGATGTTGACATACCAATGGGGACGTTGTCGGGATCGCTCGCATAGGAGGCGACCTCCAGGCGCGGCCGGTCGATCAAAGCCTGCGACGACACGTCGACACGCATTCTAAGAACTCGCCGCGGTCGCCGGGCCGGCGAAGGGGGAGGCCCTCACACCCTCGATCGCTCGAGGGTGTGAGGTGCCTCCGCGCCCTAATGGGAAATTCCTGGGTTGGGGCCAGCGGCCCCCGGCGGATTTCAGGCCGCGGCGGCGAAGCCATTTTGGACCGCGATGCGCACGGCGTGGGCGCGATTGCGGGCGCCGAGTTTGCGGCACAACGTCATCATGTAGGCTTTGACCGTGGCTTCGGTCAGGCTGAGGGTGCGGCCGATGCCCTTGTTCGAGCCGCCTTCGAGCAACAGGCCGAGCACCTCGCGTTCGCGCGGAGTGAGGCGATCGAGCGTGGGTGTCTCCCCGCCGCGGTCGCCGCCCATTGGGCGCACCGCGGCGAGTGCGGAGGCCGGGACGAAGCGCTCACCCGAGGCGACCAGGCGAAGCGCCTGAACCATGGCGGCAATCGGGAGGGATTTAGGGACCACGCCGGACATGCCGCGGTCGAAGGCGGCGATGACGCCGGGCAAATCCACGAAGGTTGAGAGCAAGACCACGGGTGTGGCGGCGCCGGCGCGGCACAACAGGCGCAGATCGGCGGCGTTCATCTCGGCGCATAAGGAGGCATCGGCCACGATCATGCCCGGCTCGTCGATGCCCGGCGCCGGCCCGGCGGTGTCGCGTTCGGCCACCGCGGCCTCGCGCCACAACTTGCCGAGGGCGTGGGCCAGAACCGAGCGGGTCGCGGTCGCCGGGTGGATGAGCAGAAGCTTCATTCGAGCACTCCTTGTCGCACGCTACTAAAGTAGATGGGCATGCGCCGTGCCAAACTAGACGAAAGTATGGTCATAAAATTACTGTTTATTTTCAATGAGATAATTTTTGCTGCGGAGCACCATCTCCGTTGTGCGTCGCATTTTGCGGATAATCCTCATGCAGATTGGCAAAGTGCATTGCAATATGCCACAAAAACCGAGCGGGCGGAACCTCCAGAATCGTGACGCGTCATGCCCGCGCCCCTCCCTCTCCCCACTCTGGGGAGAGGGAGGGGCGCGGGCCGGCTAAGGCGCGCGCGGGGGGTGAGGGTGAACGGAGTCACGGCCGGGAAAGTCGCTGGGGTGCGAGGCCCCTGCACGCTGGTCGATGACCGACGGCGGGCAGCGGCAATGCCGGCACCGACAGGGGTTCGATCACGGGGCAAGAGCTTGTGTTCGCCGTCCCCACCCTGCCAAAAACCGGGTGGGTTTATCGCTGACCTATGTCTGGATTCGGATAGGCTCGGGCCAAGATGAAAGCTCGCGAGATCGTCCGGATTCTGAGCGAAAATGGCTTCCGGCTGGACCGCCAAAAGGGCAGACGATTTCCGGCGCGGATGGCGAGGTGGTTTCGGCTTGGCTCCTGGCCCGAATTGTCCAGCAACCCGCGTTGCCGAAGGATTTATTCCGCTAGGCGGCGCAGGGGACGGTGAAGCTGGCGCGGCAGTTGTCGTCCTTGTCGCTGCCGAATTGGCTCGCCCGCACCGCCCACCAGAACATCTTGAGCCGCTCCGGCAACGGAGCCGCGCGCCGCAGCAGCTTGGCGCGCTCGGCCTCGGGCAGTTCCTGGGCGCGCTGGACATAGATGAAAACGGCATCCAAGAGGGAGTCGTAAACCTCCCGGAACGAGCGGCCTTCGACCGCAATATCGTAGTCGAGGCAGACCGCGCGCCATTCGTTCGCGTGGCCTTCCGCGTAACATCGAATGACGGGCTCGGACATCGATCGCGTCATATTGTGCTGATTTCAAGGCTAACACCGCGCCACGCGGCCTAAAAGCCTAGGTCAACTACCGGGGTGCAGGGGCCTCGCGGCCCCTGCGGCGTCTCCGGCTTCGCCTGGCCTCACCCGAGCGGGGCAGCCCTACCCTCACCCTCCCGCGCCCGAGTGGGCGCGGGTCCCTC
>SHVT01000010.1 GCA_009694125.1 Rhodospirillaceae bacterium
GGTTCCTGATCACGGCTTCCAGACGAACCCGGTCAGCCGACGTGACGGTGATGGATATCCCGGTGCGCATGCGCCAGACTCGCACGCGCAACGCACGAGGGGAATCCCAACCAGGACTCTTTCGTCAGGCAGGGGCCACTAGTGGGGCGAATCATGGGCGATCCTATCCTGAAGGCAATCATGGCGGGGCGGCGGCATGCCATAGCGGCGTGGCGAGCGGCTCGATCTTCATCGCAAAGAGTGGGCGATGTTTCGGCTGGATGACCGTCTGGCAGCGGACACCGCCCTCGTCGATCTGTGGGATTTGTGCGAAGTCCGATTGATGGACGATGCCAACTACCCGTGGTTCGTGCTGGTCCCTCAGCGCACCGACCTGCGCGAGATTCATGACCTTGCCCCCGCCGACCGCCTTCAGTTGATGGACGAAATCGTGCGTGCGACGCGTATTCTCGAACAGGCTTGGCGACCGGACAAGATCAATGTCGCGGCGTTGGGCAATCAGGTGACTCAACTTCATATCCACGTCATCGCCCGCTATATGACCGACGGCGCTTGGCCGCGCCCGGTCTGGGGCTTTCTGCCAGCTCTGCCATACACCAAGCCGCAGCGTCTGGACGTTACATCACGCTTTCGTGAGACTCGGTCTCTGACTGCCGCCTAGCGCCATTGGCGGCATGATCGAGGCGGCGGCGGCTCTCGTATAACGTTCATGAAAAGCGGCCGATTTTAGGCTTGCCTGGCCTCGCTGCGTCCACGGACAGTCCATGAAAAACTTCATTCTTTTCGCCGCAAGCGCGGGCGCCGCGGTTTTCTCTGGCGGCGGAGCCGGGCTTTGCTAGAGTTGAAATACTGGGGGCGTGTCGGGCAATCGGGCGGGTGTCGGACACCATCGATTCTGAACGGGGGACGTAATGCAGAGCCAGGTGCGGGCGGCTGCGGCCTTGTTGCTGGAGAACATTCTATTGTCCAGTGCGATCACAGCCGATGCCATCGCCGGCCTTCCCGCCCGCGCGTTCCGCAGGCGCCATGACGCCTGACGGTTTGGGAAGAAGCGGACCGCGGCTCAAGATCGCGGTCGTGGGCGGAGGCGTGGCCGGCCTTGGCGCTGCTTGGCTTCTCGATCGCGGACACGACGTCACGGTCTATGAGAAAAACGACTGGATTGGCGGCCATACCCATACCATCGACGTGGGCCACCCCGGCGGCAAAAACCCGATACCCGTCGATGTCGGGTTCATTATCTTCAACGAGGCCAATTACCCCAATCTGAGCGCGTTTTTCCGGAGACTCGGGATCCGATCGGAACCGAGCAACATGTCGTTTTCGGTAAGCGTCGGCGACGGGGCGCGGGAATACGGCACCGGATCGCTGAACGCCTTAATCGGGACCCGCAATCTGTTCCGCGCCGATCATTGGCGGATGCTGCGCGATCTGCTCCGTTTTTACCGGGAAGCGCCACGTTTGCTGGAGGTTGGGGGCAACGGCCCTTCGTTGGGCGCATACCTGACCGCCGAAGCTTATTCAGATGCCTTCATCTTCGATCATTTGCTGCCGATGGGTGCCGCGTTGTGGTCGGCCCCGATGGCCAGGTTCATGGAATTCCCGGCCAAAAGCCTCGTCCGTTTTTGCCACAACCACGGTCTGTTGCGCGTGTTCGGGCGCCCGCAATGGCGCACGGTGTCCAGTGGCGGCCGCGAATATGTTCGAGCCGCGCTCGCCGACATGCGCGCCAATGTGCAAGCGGCCGCGCCCGTCGTTCAAGTCCGCCGCCTCGCCGACGGTGGGGGAGTCATGGTGCGCGACCGGCGCGGCGGCGAACGCCCATTCGATCATGTCGTCATGGCCTGCCACGCCGATGAGGCTTTGGCGTTGCTCGCCGACCCGTCCCCGGACGAACGGCGCGTTCTCGGCGGTTTTTCCTATCAGAAGAACCGCGCCTACCTGCATCGCGACACCCGCCTGATGCCGCGCCGGCGGGCGGTATGGTCGAGCTGGAACTACATCGCCGATGATCGCCGCGACCTGGAGCGCCGCGTCTCCGCCACCTATTGGATGAACAGTCTTCAGAATCTCGACCCGGCCTGCCCAATATTCGTCTCGCTCAACCCATTCCGCGAGCCCGATCCAGGGTTGGTTTTCGCGACGCTCGATTACAGCCACCCCATATTCGATGCCCACGCCATCGGCGCGCAGCGTGAGCAGGACCGCGTTCAGGGCGTTCGCCGGACGTGGTTCTGCGGCAGCTATTGGGGTTACGGATTTCACGAAGACGCCTTTTCCTCCGGGCTTGCGGTCGCCGAATCCCTGGGCGTCAGACGGCCTTGGGCGGCCACCCCCGTGCCCGCCGCGACGGCGGCAAACCCGACATTCGCGACCCCGGCGGTCGCCGCCGCGGCGGAAGGCGAATAGGACGACATGACCCAGGCAGCATCCGCGACCATGCCGCAGGCCGCCGTTTATGTCGGCCGGGTCATGCACAGCCGGATGCAGCCGATGCGCCACCGCTTTTCTTATCGCGTCTTTTCCCTTCTGGTGGACCTCGATGCACTGCCGGCGTTGGCCCGGCGCCTCAAATTGTTCTCCTACAATCGCTTCAATCTGTTCGCTTTCTTCGATCGAGACCATGGCGCGCGCGACGGGGGGTTGCTGCGGCCGTGGGTCGAAAGCCAACTCGCGCCGGCCGGGATCGATCTCGCCGGGGGCCGCATTTTCCTGCATTGTTTCCCCCGCCTTCTCGGCTACGTTTTCAACCCGATCAGCATCTATTTCTGCTATCACGCCGACGGTCGATTGTTGGCGATCCTCTACGAGGTGAAAAACACCTTTGGCGAACAGCACGGATATCTGATCGGGGTCGCCCCCGACCATCAAGCGGGCACGCCAATTTTCCAGGGTTGCAGCAAGAATTTTTATGTTTCCCCGTTCCTTCCCATGGATTGCTCCTATCGTTTCCGGGTTCTTGCGCCGGGGCCTGAATTGTCGATCCTGATTCGGCAGACCATGGCGGCCGGCGAAGTTCTGATCGCCGCCCATACCGCGCGGGCGGAGCCGATTTCAGACGGAACCTTGCTCCGGGCCTGGCTGTCGCATCCGCTGATGACCCTGAAGGTCATGGCCGGAATCCATTGGGAAGCCCTGCGCCTGTGGCGCAAAGGAGCCACCTATCACACCCGGCCCGCACCGCCGCCGATCGAGGTTACGATCGTGCCCGCGATGTCCGGCGCCGATTTTCGCTTTTCGGATGCGGCATGAGGAGCCAATGACAGACGTCAACCAACCCACCGGCGGCCCGGCGGCCGTGGCCGGGGCGTGGATCGACGAGCAATCGCTGCGGCTGTCGCTGGGTATGCTTCGCGCCGTGCGTTTTGGCGGGTTGTCGGTCGTGTTGCCCAACGGTCAGCCGATGCACATCGCGGGACTGGAACCCGGCCCGCGGGCCACGATCAAC
Organism: Rhodospirillaceae bacterium; assembly: GCA_009694125.1. GTDB lineage: Bacteria > Pseudomonadota > Alphaproteobacteria > CACIAM-22H2 > CACIAM-22H2 > SHVT01. The sequence goes on from SHVT01000010.1 coordinate 3,449, forward strand.
ATCCGGCGAGCGCGCGTGGCCCGGAGTTTTATCGCCCATGGCGCCGTGGGTTTTGCCGAATCCTATCTCGACGGTGACTGGGACACGCCCGATCTTCCCGTCCTGCTGCATTTCTTCGCCCTGAACGAGCCAGCCCTGGCGCCGGCGTGGCGGGGCCGGGCGTGGTATCGGACCTTTCGGCGATTCACGCACGGCTTGCGCAGCAATACCCGCCGCGGCAGCCGCCACAACATCGCCGACCACTACGATCTCGGGAATGAATTCTACCGACGCTGGCTCGACCCGAGCATGACCTATTCTTCCGCAGTCTATGCCTCGCCCAATCAAAGCCTCGAAGATGCGCAACGCAACAAATATGGGCGTATCGCGGATTTGCTGGCGCTTCAGCCCGGGCAGTCCTTGCTCGAAATCGGCTGCGGTTGGGGCGGGTTCGCGCGATTTGCCGCAGCCGAACGCGGCAGCCAGGTCACCGCGATTACATTGTCGCGCGAGCAGTACGATTTCGCCCGGCGCCAGGTGCATGAACAGGGTTTGGCCGAACGCGTCGACGTCCGCCTGATCGACTATCGCGATGTAACGGGAACATTCGACCGGGTCGCCTCGATCGAAATGCTGGAAGCAGTCGGCGAGCAATATTGGCCGGTCTATTTCTCAAAAATCCGCGAGAACCTCGTATCCGGCGGACTCGCCGCAGTACAGGTGATCACCATCGGCGATCATTGGTTCGACGACTATCGGCGCGACGCCGATTTCATCCAGCGTTACGTGTTCCCGGGCGGGATGCTTCCTTCGGAAACGGCGCTGCGGCGGGCGACGGAGGACGCGGGACTGGGCTGGCGCGAACTCAGCCGTTTCGGCGGCCATTACGCCAATACCTTGGCGGAGTGGCAGCAACGCTTCCAATCGGCCTGGGGCGACGTCGCCAAGCTCGGTTTTGACACGCGCTTCAAGCGCCTGTGGGAATATTACCTGGCCTATTGCGAGGCCGGGTTCCGAGTGGGCTACATCGACCTGGTGCAGGTCGGACTTGCCCGCAGCTGAAGGGCGAATCCGCCTCGATAACAGCCTCCTTCTCGCCTATGGCCTTCCGGCGGTGCCGCTCGCCGCGCTCGGCATCCCGCTTTACCTATACCTGCCGCCCTTTTACGCCGATGAAATCGGTCTTGGGTTATCCACCGTGGGCGGCGTTCTGCTGCTCGCGCGGCTGCGGGATATGGCCATCGATCCGGCCATCGGCCAATTAAGCGATACCATCTCGACTCGTTTCGGCCGCCGGCGGCCCTGGTTGATCGTGGCGGCGCCGCTGGTGATGATTTCGGTCTGGCGCCTGCTGGTACCGGACGAGGGCGCCGGCCCCGCCTATCTGCTGGGCTGGACCATGGCGCTGTATCTGTCGTGGACCTTGGTTCTGTTGCCCTATACGGCCTGGGGAGCCGAATTGTCCGGCGACTATCACGACCGCTCCCGAGTCGCGGCATGGCGCGAAGGTGGAGTTATTCTCGGCACCCTGGCGGCGGCGGCGCTGCCCGCCCTGCTCGCCGATGGTGGCGGCTCGCAGCGTCCGGTGCTTGCCGGGCTCGCCTGGACAATCATCGTCCTGCTGCCGGCGACTCTTGCGATCCTTCTGTGGCGGGTGCCGGAGCCGAAGTCAGCGGCGCCCCGGCGCTTGGGGTGGCGCCGCGGTTGGCGCTTGTTGGCCCGCAATACGCCCTTCCTCCGACTGCTCGCGGCCTACCTATTAAACGGCCTGGCCAACGGCTTGCCGGCAACGCTGTTCTTGCTTTTCGTCGGCGATGTGATCGGCCGATCCGCGGCCGCGGGACCGTTGCTGCTCGTGTACTTCCTATGCGGCATCGCCGCCGTACCGGCTTGGCTGAAGCTGAGCTATCGCTACGGAAAACACCGGAGCTGGGCGATCGCGATGGCGTGGGCCTCGCTGGCCTTTCTTGGCGTGCCTTGGCTTGGCCCGGGGGATGTCTATGCCTTTGGCTTGGTGTGCGTTTTGACCGGCATCGCCTTGGGCGCCGACATGACACTGCCGGCGGCCATTCAGGCCGATGTCATCGATCTCGATACACTCCGCGGCGGGAAACAACGAACCGCGCTCTATTTCGCTTTATGGAGCACGGCCACGAAGCTCGCATTGGCGCTCGCGGTTGGGATCGCCTACCCGCTTTTGGACTTCACCGGATACCGACCAGGGGAAACCAATGATGCCGATGCGCTTGGGGTGCTGACCGCGCTTTATTGCCTGGCGCCTGTCGCCTTTAAGGTCGCGGCCATTACGCTGGTCTGGAACTTCCCGCTCGACCAGGCACGACAGGCAAAGATCCGCCGGCGGCTTGAAACGCGCCCGGCGGGTGCGTCAGAAGTTCACCCTTAGGCCGGCCTTGAAATAACTGGCCGTGGTGTCGTCGTTGTTGCCTTCACCGTCGAAAAGGGTCAGATAGCGATAACCTGCGGTGAATTTGGCCGTCGCCGACAGCGGAAAGGCCAGGCCGATCTCCCCATGGGCCGCAAGGCTCGTGTCTTCATGCCCAGGGGCTGTCACCGACACGCCGTTGATCGTGCCGCGCGACCGGGGCACATCGCTGCGCGCGACGCCGAGACCGCCGCCAACATAAGGGACCACGGCCATGCCCAGAGGCACGTCGTAAAAGGCGTTGATCGTCAGCGTATAGAAAAAGGCATTGTCGTTGCCTTGGCCAACGCTGCTGCTGCCGAAATCGAGGCTGTTGATCGGCGCGCTGGCGTAACCCAACTCGACCTCCGAACGAAAACCGCCGCCCCAATCGAGGCCGAGCGCCAGATTCAGCGCATAACTCGGATCGAAGCTAACCGTGTAGGGCACGCCACTCGCGGTGCCGTCGGTATCGTGCGGAACAAATGCGCCACCCGAGACACTGAAATAGTCGAGGCGATTCTGCGCCGATGCCGGCGTTGAAACCGTGCTGGCCAGGGCAAGAAATCCGCCGATCAGGAATGCAAAACGCAGCATGTCAGGCCCCCGCTTCCTTCGTGTTTGTTGAACACCTAGCACAACGGTTTGTGCCCGTACAATCACGCCCGTGGCCCCCTTACAGCCCGGTGGCGCGCTTAAGAATTGGAAAATAGAGCCGATAGGGTAGACACCGCAGCGCCTTTAGCAGCAAGGCAAATCGGCGCGGAAAGGTGATTTCAAAGCCGCCCGAGGCGAGACCGCGCACGAGGCGGTCGGCGGCATCCTCCGCCGACATCAGAAACGGCATGGGAAACGGATTTTCATCGGTCAGCGGGGTCTTCACAAAACCCGGATTGACCAAAGACAGCCTTATGCCACAGCGGTCTAGATCGAACTTCAACGCCTCGCACATATTGATCAACGCGGCCTTGGTCGCACCGTAGGCGGCCGCCGTGGGCAAGCCGCGGTAACCGGCGACCGAGGAAACCACGGCGATGTGGCCGCCGCGCCGCTCCACCATGCGCGGCAGCAAGGCGGCGATCCCATTGACCACGCCCATGACGTTGACCTCATGAAGGCGCCGGAAAATCGACGGGTCGAAGGTCGCGACCGAAATCGGCAGGTGGGTTCCGGCATTGAGCACGGCAAGGACGATCGGGCCATTGCGGGCTTCGATGGCGATCGTCGCCGCCCGCGTGCCTTCTTCATCGGTGACGTCGAGGGGCATGGGATCGATGCTGCCCGGCCCGCCCGCCGCTTCCTTAGCGAGATCGTCGAGAGCGGCGTCGCCACGGGCGCTGGCGGCCACCCGCCAACCATCCCGCGCTAGGCGCAAGGCGAGGGCGCGGCCGATGCCGCTGGATGCGCCCGTGACCCAAGCGCACCCGGAGGAAGGCGGCGGCAGCGTTACGGTCACGGCTATTGTCCTTGCGGTGAAACGGGGAGAGGAAGGCGCCGATTAGCGGCGCACATACTCCATGTCTTGGCCCCGGATTTCGAATTGAATCTTGGCCCAGACGCCTTGGGAATACCACAGGTTCAGATTGAGGTCGCCGGTCATGCGATAGCGGCGGGAATCGCCGGGCACGCCCCGAGCCGGTTTCGTGTCGGGACCCATTTCCATGGCCTCGACTTTGGAGATTTCGCCGGTTTGCGTGTTGAGGAGGTTCTTCTGGTTCACGGTCGCGATGTTCCAGTAACTGGTTGGAATCAGCCCGACGGGAACAACGTGCCGATTCGCCGGGGTATCAACGACCGCCTTGTCGCCTTCGGCCCGGTACGAGACACGGTAGGGCGTGCCATCGTCGTCGGTTTTGGTGTCCAGGGACACCAGGCGCCCGCCACGCCAGACTTCAGTGTTGTGGTGCACATAGCGAAATAGGGTCAGAAACCCAAGCTGGTAGCGAAGTTCGATGTCGATGTCGACCTGCAATTCGTCGCCGTTTTCCGTAAAGACCACGCTGTGCTTGCCGAAATCGCTGCCGTTGCGAAGGACGAGAAAATCCAGGCGACGTGTTTGCGGCACGGAAGCAAGCAGCCGCGGCGACCCACCCAAATCGGACTGCGCCCACACGTTGCTAGGCGCGAGAATCGAGCCAATGGTTCCTGCTGCGGTGCACAAAAAGCGTCGTCGCGACGACGAATCGGGCACCAGCGCGACACACAGCCGCGCAACCTCCCTCAGATTCTCCCTGTCGCCGTTTGCCATTCTGTCCACCGCGATCTCGTTGACGCCCCACGCCGGAGACTTAGGCGCAATAGCCGGAGAACAATGTGCAACCGCGTAATTGTAACAAATCGTGATCGAATGTCGACAATTGACGTTGCGGCGGGTCCGTAATAACCCTTGAGGTTCACTCGACAATACGGGAGTCGCCCATGGAATCACGTCGGCCCGGAAGGTTCGCTTTGCGGGCATTTCTTCCGCTGCTCTGCGCCGGTCTCTTTGCGCGCACCGCCGAAGCCCATCTTTTCGGCGCTCATGGCGCCGCGGCGGCGGAAGGATTGGCTCATCCCTTCGCCGGCCTCGACCATCTGTTGGCGATGATCGCGGTCGGGGTGTGGGCGGTGCAGCAAGGTGGGCGAGCCCTGTGGGCAGTTCCCACCGCCTTCGTCGCCGCGATGGCGATCGGCGGCGCCTTAAGCTTGTTTGGAGGCACCCTGCCGGCAACCGAGTCCGTCATCGCCGGATCGCTGATCGTTCTCGGCCTTCTGGTCGGGTTGGCGGTGCGCCCCGCGCCCTGGATCGCGGCCTGCGTCGTTGGCTTTTTTGCGCTGTTTCATGGCCACGCCCATGGTGGCGAATTGCCGGATGCCGGCGCGCCTTGGTTGTATGCGCTCGGCTTCATCGTCGCGAACGTGGCGCTTCACGGCGTCGGCATGATTGGCGGTCTGGCTCTTGGCGCCAAACCCCTGTCGCGTTGGGCCGGCGCCGGCGTGACCGCCGCGGGTCTGGCGCTTGTTCTCGTAGCCTTTTGATCGGGACATACCCATGAGGCCGAGTGGCGAGCGGCGCGCCGCCGAGCTGCCGCGGGCGAGTGTGACGCCACGCCCACCGACTCTCGGCCGGCGGTCGCCCTTCCCCAAGCACAGCCACGACCACAAGGCCTGTGTCTCCACGGCGGTTTCCGCGGCCGGGGCCTATTGCGAGCACCGGCGCCAGCGCCTGACGCCGGTGCGCAAGCGTGTCCTGGAAATGGTGTGGCACAGCCATAAGCCGGTCGGCGCTTATGCGCTTTTGGACGGCCTTCTCGAGGAAGGACGCCGCGCGGCGCCCACGACGGTCTATCGCGCCTTGGATTTTCTTCTCGGGCTGGGGCTGGTTCACCGCATCGCGTCGCTCAACGCCTTTGTCGGCTGTCCTCAGCCGGGCCAGCCCCATACCGGGCAATTTCTCATCTGCGAGGCCTGCGGCAGCGCCGAGGAAATAGACGATGAAGGCATTGCCCAGGCGGTGCGGCGGGGGGCCGAACGTATCGGCTTTCGCGTGCAGCACCCGACCATCGAAATCACCGGGCGTTGCCCGCGCTGCCGCTGAGCCGGTGCGCGGCCCACAGCGCGGCCGCGAATAGAACCATCGCGCCGGCCTGATGAAGAATGGCCAGCGGGATCGGAACGACGTAGAGCAGCGTTAATACCCCGAGGGTGACCTGGATCAGGGTCGCGGCGAGGACGACGTGGATGGCGAACCGGATTTCGCTCGCGTGCTCGCCGCCCCGCGCCCGCCACCATAACCAGACCGACACCGCCAGGATCGTTATCCCGAGAAGTCGATGATTGAACTGCACGGCGGCGACATTTTCGAACGCATTCGCCCACCACGGCGACAGATCGAAATAACCCCCTGGGATCAGCCGTCCGTTCATCAGGGGAAAGGTGTTGAAGGTCAGCCCGGCGTCCAGCCCGGCGACGAAGGCCCCGGCCAGCGCCTGTAGAAATATCAGAATCGCCAGGATCGCTGCCCAGCGCCAAAGAGCCTGCGCCGTTTCGTGCCGACGCGAACGCGGTGAATCAAGGCCGAGTGCCAGCCACAACATCCACCCCAACACAATCATCGCCAGGCCCAAATGCGCCGCGAGTCGATAAGGGCTGACATCGGGTTCGTCCACCAGACCGCTTTGCACCATGTACCAGCCAAGAGCACCCTGTAACCCGCCCAGGGCCAAAATGCCCGAGCACTGCAACGCCAGACCCCCGCGCAATCGCCCCTTGATCACGAACCAGGCGAAAGGAAGCGCGAAAACCACGCCGATCAATCTTCCCCACAACCGATGTGTCCATTCCATCCAGAAGATCGCCTTGAACTCGGCGAGCGACATGCCTTCGTTCAATTTCCGATATTCGGGAAACTGCTGGTATTTGGCGAAGGCATCCGCCCAACCCCGATCCGACAGGGGCGGCAGGGCACCCAGCAACGGCTGCCATTCGACGATCGACAGGCCGGACTGGGTAAGTCGGGTCATTCCGCCCAACACGACCATGACAAAAACCATGGCGAAGCACAGATACAGCCAAAGCGCGATGGCCCGGGATTTCGGCGCCGAGGAGATTTCGGCGGAGGGGAGAGCGTCGACCTTCATGAGCCGTTCAATACGCCGCCGATCCTCGCCGCGCAATTCGTTCCCGACCACCTCGGCCATCGCGGAACTGGCATTTCCTCACCCCGCGTGGGGATGTATCGGACATGACAGGCTGCCGGCCGAGTGTTAAGAGCCTAGGCTGAAATCCAACCCTATTTCACTTCCTTAAGCGTAGTTTTGGCACATGAACGACAATCGAACCGCGATCGCCGGGACCCTCGCTCTCGCCCATGGCCTGTCTTTCCCCGATTTGTATACCCGCGACGGTCTCGCCAAGCTCGACGCCCTGTTTATCGCGGCCCTGCGTCAAGCCAATGGCGCGCTGTGCGAACGCCTATTGGGCGGGCGCGCGGCTCCCCAGACCCTTTCGGCGAAAGACGAGGGCAACCTTTTGATCGCGCTGGCCCCGCATTTGGATGCCTTTATCGTGGCGCTGTTCGGGGTCGCGAAGGAAGCCGCCGCACTTCGCCAAGGTCACGGCCTGCTGAACCCGCTTTTCGAGGTCAAGCGGCTGTTTGTCCAACGCCGCGCGGTAAAGGACTTCGCCGCCGCGATTGCGATGGCCTTCGACGGTCCGGCGCTGGCGGCCGCGCTGGAAAAGCGGATCGGCGGGAAGGTCACCGAACTTACCTTCGCCGGGGCCGTCGTCCAATGGCTGAAGGATGAGGCGGCGAATGCCGAGGCTCTGGACCTCGCCGCGCGTTACGCCGCCTGGGCGGTGCACAGCGATGCCGGCCGCGCGCGGCACGGCGCCGGTGTGTTGTTCAAGGTGCCGCATAAGGTCGACCACCAAAACCTGGTGCCGGTCGAATCCACATCGGTGAACGGCGTTCCGGCGGTGAGACTGCCCCCCGGTCATTGGCGTCACCGCGAAGGCTTCGCGCTGACCGATCCCGGCATGGACCTGACCCATACCTTGGACCAGGCCAATTACTGCATCTGGTGCCACAATCAGGGTAAGGATTCCTGCTCGAAGGGCCTCACCGAAAAATCCGGCGCCTTTCGCAAGAGCCCGCTGGGCGTGACGCTCGCCGGCTGCCCACTCGAAGAAAAAATCTCGGAAATGCACGTGGCCAAGGCTGCGGGCGACGCAATCGGCGCCCTCGCGATCATCGCCGTCGACAACCCGCTGGCCGCGGCGACCGGGCACCGCATCTGCAACGATTGCATGAAATCCTGCATCTTTCAGAAACAGGAGCCGGTCGACATTCCGCAAGCCGAAACCCGGACGCTCAAGGACGTACTCGAACTTCCCTGGGGCTTCGAGATCTATTCGCTGCTCACGCGCTGGAACCCGCTCAATTTGCGCCGGCCGCTGCCGCTGCCGTCGAGCGGCCGTTCGGTGCTGGTCGTTGGCCTGGGGCCGGCGGGGTTTTCGCTGGCCCACCACCTACTTAATGACGGGCATCATGTTGCGGCCATCGACGGGCTGAAAATCGAACCCCTGCCGGAATCGGTGTCGGGAGTAAAACCCAATGGCGGGCGCGTGTCCTTTACCCCGATCCGGGACATCGCCGCACTCAATGAATCCCTGGACAACCGGGTGATGGCGGGTTTCGGCGGCGTCGCCGAATACGGCATCACCGTGCGCTGGGACAAGAATTTCCTGAAAATCATCCGCCTGATGCTGGAGCGGCGCGCGGCGTTTGCGATGTTCGGCGGAATCCGCTTCGGCGGCACCGTCACCGTTGAATCCGCGTTCGCGATGGGGTTTGACCACATCGCCCTGTGCGCCGGCGCGGGAAAACCGACGGTCATCGACATTCCCAACCGCCTTGCCCGCGGCGTGCGCGCCGCCTCCGATTTCCTGATGGCGCTGCAGTTGACGGGCGCGGCCAAAGCCGCGTCCATTGCCAACCTGCAAATCCGCCTCCCGGTGGTCGTGGTCGGCGGCGGCTTGACCGCGATCGATACGGCCACCGAATCGCTCGCCTATTACCCGCGGCAGGTCGAAAAATTCCTGTCGCGTTACGAAACTCTGGCGGCGGAACGGGGCGAGGCCGCCTTGCGCCAGGGTTGGACGGAGGAAGATCGCGAAATCGGCGACGAATTCATCGTTCACGCCCGCGCCTTGCGCGCCGAACGCGAAGCCGCCGAACGCGAAGGTCGGGCGCCAGCCTTCTTGCCGCTGCTCGAATCCTGGGGCGGCGTGACCATGGCCTATCGGCGAAAGCTCATCGATGCCCCCAGCTACACGCTCAACCACGAAGAAGTGCACAAGGCGATGGAGGAAGGCGTGCGTTTCGCCGAAGGGCTGACGCCGGTCGCCATCGACACCGATTCGCGCGGCCATGCCTCCGCGATGCGCTTCACCCGCGCCGACGGCGCCGAGGCGGTGCTTCCGGCGCGTTCGATCCTGGTCGCCGCGGGGACTCAGCCGAACACCGTGCTGGCGCGCGAAGACTCCGACCACTTGGCGCTCGACGGCCGTTTCTTCCGCGCCCTGGACGAGGCCGGGAACCCGGCCAAGCCGGAGCGGCTGGCCAAACCCGGCGCCGCGCATGTGTTGACGCACCTCGCTCCCGATGGCCGCGCCGTCAGCTTTTTCGGCGATCTGCATCCTTCGTTTTCGGGCAATGTCGTGAAGGCAATGGGCGGCGCCAAACAAGGTTACCCCCTGGTCAGCCGCATGTTGGGCCGCGTTGCGCCGCGCCGCTCCGATCCGACGGCGCTTTTTGCCTCGCTGAACGATGAACTCCGCGCCCGCGTGCACGAGGTCGTTCGGCTGACGCCAACCATCGTGGAGGTCGTCGTCAAAGCCCCGGCCGCCGCCCGCGAATTCCGCCCCGGCCAGTTCTACCGCCTGCAGAACTACGAGACGCTGGCCTTGACCGTGGATGGCACGACGCTGGCCATGGAAGGCCTCGCGCTCACCGGCGCCTGGGTGGACCGGGCGAAGGGGCTGGTTTCCGTGATCGTTCTGGAGATGGGCGGCTCGTCCGATCTCTGCACCTGGCTGAAGCCGGGCGAACCCGTGGTGTTGATGGGTCCGACGGGAACGCCGACGGAGACGCCGGGCGGCGAGACCGCGATTCTGGTGGGCGGCGGACTCGGCAATGCGGTGTTGTTCTCGATTGGGCAGGCGCTGCGGTCGGCCGGGTCGCGCGTGGTTTATCTCGCCGGCTACAAACGCGGAATCGACCGCTACAAGGTGGAGCAGATCGAAGCGGCGGCCGATATCGTGGTGTGGTGCTGCGACGAAGCGCCCGGATTTCAGCCGACGCGGACGCAGGATCGCGCCTTTGTCGGCAATATCGTCGATGCGATGTTGGCCTATGCGACGGGTCGCTTGGGGCCGGCGCCGATCGCGCTATCCGGCGCCCAGCGCATGATCGCCATCGGGTCCGACGGCATGATGGCGGCAGTGACCCGCGCCCGTCACGGCGTGCTCGCTCCCCATCTCAAGCCGGGCCATATCGGCATCGCCTCCATCAATTCCCCGATGCAGTGCATGATGAAGGAAATCTGCGCGCAATGCCTCCAACCGCACCGCGATCCCGCGACCGGCGAGGAGACCGTCGTCTTTTCGTGTTTCAACCAGGACCAGTTGATGGACGACGTCGATTTCGCCGCGCTTCGTCAGCGGCTGGGCCAAAATCAGGTTCAGGAAAAGCTCACGCGGGCCTGGATCGACCGCTGCCTGAGGCGCCTCAATCTGCGCAAGGCGGCTTGAGATTATTCCGCGGCGGTTTCGCTGGCCAACACCTTGGCGAAGGGGATCGCCGCGACGGCCTGCCGACGGATGAGCTGCGATGCGGGGTTCAGCCCGGATTTGCGGGCGGCCTCCATGACGTGGCGCATCGCCGCGACCACATGACCGGGGGTGGCCGGCGCGAGATTCGCGGCGATGATGTCGATCGCGCGCTCTTCGAACGGGGCGAACCCGTTGGGGCGGCGGCGCTGGGAATCGAGCAGGGTCAACACGAACCGCTTTCCATCCGCCGCCGACAGCGGATCGAGAACGATCTGCGCGCGCAGACGACCGAGAACCGGATCGGTGAAAATCGCCGGCACTTCGGCGGCCGACAGATCGGCGGCGACGACCAGGCAAAAACAATGGCGGCACAGCTCGCACAGCTTGAACAAGGCTTGGTTGGCGGCGAATAGATCGGCCGGTTCGGCGAATCGCAGCGCGTCGAAATCGTCGATCAACACATAGGCCGCCTTCTTAAAGCGAGCCGGGTCGAGATCGATCTTGAAATCGATCACGAACAGCCCGACGACGCCGGCGAACATGGCCAGGGCGTCCGCATTCGATTGGTGCGGCGGCGTCAGCACCGCCAGCAGATCGGGAAGTCCGGTGCAGCCTCGGATTTTCTTGGCGAGATCGGCGAGGTCCGGGACCTGAATGAGGTGATCGATGATTTCGTCGTCCGAGACGAACGCATTGACCTTGTGCAGGTCGCGATAACGCAGCAATTTGCGTTGAAGGTAGTCTTGGAAATGCAGGATTTGGCGAACGAAGTCGGATCGCCCGATGACGTCTTCCCGAAAGGTTCGGGCGAGGCCGAGCCGGCGGCCGCCGGCGACCAGCGAAGGCAGATAGAAGGCGACGGCCTGATAGTCTTCCGCCTCGGCTTCCATCACCTTGTGGCGCGCCCATTGCAGCGCGTGGGTCTTGCCGGCGCCGGCCGCACCGCGCAGCAGAACGATACCCGAGCTGCCGAACTCATCGGCTCGCGCCAGTCTCAGATGTTTGACCAGATGTTTCTGCGCCGTTTCATTTCCAGCCCAAAGCGCGGCCCGCGGATCGAGTCCGGGAACCGCCTCCGCCCGAAACGGGTTGGCGGAAAGATTGGCAGCCTTCAGAAACTCGGCGGGCGCCAGCATGGGGAGCACATATCCTTTTCGCGGTCGCTTAACGACCGCCGTTCGATAGCCGCCTCGCCCCCCCGGACATCGCCGACGCCGAGAACGATCTTAGCCATAGATCGCACCCTTGCGAGATGGTTTACATCGGTTAAGCTCCGCCGGTAAACAAAGTCTTAACAAGGGTGGGATTGATGGCGAAATACCGGATGCTGGCGCCGCTCCGCGCGGATTGCGAAATCTGCAATGGCGAGAGGCTTTGAACATTGGCAACTCCGACCAAAACCGTCGCCTTCGGTCTGAATGGACACGGCGCCGAAGTGCCAGCCGAGCCGGAACGCCGGCTCGTCGATGCGCTCCGCCAGGATTTGGGCCTCACCGGAACCAAGATCGGCTGCGACACCGGTGATTGCGGGCTGTGCCTGGTCCTGATCGACGGCCGCCCGACACGGTCATGCAGGGCCCCGGTCAGCCAGGTCGATGGCTGTGCGGTTCGTACCGTGGAAGGCATCCTGCGCGACGGCGCGTTGAGCAAGCTGCAACTAGCCTTTATCGATCGCGGCGCCGCGCAATGCGGCTTCTGCACACCGGCGATGTTGATCGCTGCGCACGCTTTGCTGGTCCGCAATCCGACCCCCGATGCTGAGGCGGTGCGGACGGCGCTGGCGGGCATTCCCTGCCGCTGCACCGGCTACAAAACGATCGTCGAGGCCGTGCTGGCCGCTGCCGCCGACCCGCCGGCCCCGGCTGCGGGGTCGGGCACAACACCGGTGGGTGCGCGCCTGCCCGCGATCGATGCCAAGGCCAAGGTGACGGGCGCCCAACGATTCGCCGCCGATCTACCGCCGGACCCGGAAACTCTTTATGTGCGCATCGTCGATGCCGGCGACAACCTGGGCCCGTTCGCTATTGGCAACCCAGCGCCTTTTCTCGCGAAACATCCGGGGATCATTCGGCTGCTGACGGCGGCGGACGGTCTCGGCCGGGGCGGTTCCTCACCCTTCGCCGAAAACTCGGTGTCCTATCGCGGCCAGCCGGTCTGCGCTTTGGTGGGCGACCTCGCCGCGCTCGCGGCCATCGATGTCGCGGCCCTGCCGATCGAATGGAAGAAATCGGCGCCCGGCGCAATCGGCGCCGGGCGCGAATGGACTGTCGTCTCCGGTGACGCCGATTCCGCGTTTGCCGCTTCCCACCTGGTGGTCGAAACCACGATCGACACATCCCTGGCCGACGCCGCCGTCCTCGAGCCGGAGACGGCCAGCGCGCGGCGGAGAGGCAATGTCGTCGAAATCACCGCGGGGACGACCTCACCCTTTGCCGATCGTGCCCGCATCGCCGCGGCGCTCGGCCTCGCCCTCGACCAGGTTCGCATCTTGGCCACGCCCGCGGGCGGCGCCCGCGGCGATTCGCCTCTCTCTACCATCGTCGCCCTGGCCGCGTGGCTAACCGGGCGGCCCACGCGATGTTCGCCGCCGCGCGCTCAATCCTTGGCCATGTCGCCGAAACGGCCGCGGGCAAAATTGTCCGGCCGCGCGGCCTGCGACCAATGGGGTTATTTCGCGGCCATGGACGTAAAGGGCCAGTTCGACATCGGCGCCGATGCCGAGACCGATGCGGGCCTGAGTTTTGCCGTGCACGCGCCGGGGCCATTCTACCTTCCCGCCGCCCGCGCCAAGTCGCGCGCCGAGCCGGGCACCAACTACGCCGCGAGCGCGGGGCGCGGCCTCGGCACGGCCGAGGCGGCTTTGCTGTACGACTCACTGGTCGACGAGTTGGCGGATCAAATGAAGATCGATCCGCTGCAATTCCGCCGGCAGAACGCGCTGCGGCGCGGGTTGCCGACGCCCAGCGGCCAATGGCTCACGGCCAGCGTCGGCCTCAAACCCTGCCTCGACGCGTTGCGTCCGCGCTGGCAGACGGCACGCGAGGAGGCCTTGCGCTACAACACCGGCGCGGCGCGGCTGAAACGCGGAGTCGGCATCGCCGGCGGCTGGAGTGGTATCGGCGCCCCGGCCCGGCCCGATCCGGCGGCCGCCCGCATCGGCTTGGGACAGGTCGGTTTGTTCATGCTTTACGCCGACGCCGCCGATGGCGGCGCCGGTGCCGGAACGGCATTGATCCAAATCGCCGCGGAGGCGCTCGGCCTTCCGACGAACCTTTTCCGGCTCGCGCCGGCCGACACCGACATCATTCCCGACGCCGGCCCGCCATCGGCGTCGCGGCGTATATTCGTTCTGGGCCAGGCGGTGCGGCTCGCCGCATCCGACTTGAAGCGGCAGATTTTGGCCATGGCTGCGCTTGGCGCCGACGCCACTTTGGCGGTACAGGGGCGAACCGTGACCGTCACCGCCGGGAAGCAGTCAAAATCGGTCGAACTCGGCTCCATGGCCAGCGATTCCCGGGGCGACACGTTGATCGGTAACGGCAGCTTCGATCCGCCGACACTCGATCTCGACGCCGCCGGCCAGGGCCTGCCGCACGCCGTTTATGCCTTTGCGGCGCAGATCGCGGAAGTGGTGGTCGACACCACCGACGGCTCGATCCTCGTGCTGAAAGTGACTGCCGCTCAAGATGTCGGCCGCGCCATAAACCCGACCCTGATCGAGGGCCAAATCCATGGCGGCATCGTTCAGGGCCTGGGTTGGACGTTGTTTGAACGTTATGTGCCGGCCGAGAGCGGGAGCTTCAAGGGCTACCGTATCCCGATGATCGCGGACATGCCGACCATCGAGACGATCTTGATCGAGGACCCAGAACCGCTTGGCCCCTTCGGTGCCAAGAGTGTGCGCGACGCCGCCTTCGTGCCCACGGCACCGGCCATTCTCAATGCCGTCTTTAATGCCACCGGCGCGCGGATCGTGAGCCTGCCCGCCACCCCGCCGCGTGTGCTCGCCTCCATTCGCGAGGCGGAGCGGCGGCGCAGCAAGGCCTAGTACCGACTTTCGCGGCTCGTGAGTCGCCTTCGGCGACGCACGAGCCGCGAAATCGGTACAGAATCCGGAGCTTGTACTCGGGTCGCAGGCTCCGCGCCTGCAGCGCGGAACTCTGCGAGCGAGAACTAGCCGGGATCGCGTCCCGGCCTGGATTCCGCAAGCTGCGTCAGCCGGCGGTGGGTATCGTTGGCGCGGGGACGCCACAGGCCTCGAGCCTGGGCCTCGAGTAGGCGCTGGCTCATTTCCCGCAGCGCGGCGGGGTTTGCATCCTTTAGAAACGCGCACACGGTTTCGTCGCGCAAATAGGCGTCGAACACGGCGTCGAAGTGATGATCCTTCACCGCCGCCGTGGTGGCCGCGAAGGCGAAGAGATAATCCACCGTAGCCGCCATTTCAAAAGCGCCCTTATAGCCGTGGCGCATGACCCCGCGAATCCATTTCGGATTGACCACGCGCGCCCGCAGGATGCGCGCGGCTTCTTCCTCCAGCGTCCGCACCTTCGGCGATTCCGGCCGCGAATGGTCGTTGTGGTAGACCGTCGGCGACCGTCCGGAGATGTGGCGAATCGCGGCGGTTAGACCGCCCTCGAACTGATAATAATCGTCGCTGTCGAAAAGATCGTGTTCGCGGTTGTCCTGGTTCTGCACCACGGCGTCGATGCGCGAAAGCCGCGTCTCGAACAACGAATGTTCGGCTTGCCCCTCGGCGCCGCCGCCATAGGCGTAACCGCCCCAGGCGACATAGGCGCGGGCAAGGTCGGCGGCGCTGTCCCAGCCGCGTTCGTCGATGAGCGCCTGCAAGCCGGCACCATAAGCCCCCGGCTTGGACCCGAAGACGCGATAACCGGCGCGTAGGCGCGCCTCCGTGGCAGAGGCGCCGGCTTCGACGAGCCGCGCCGATTCGGCCGCGACCCGTGCGGCCTGCGGGTTCACGTCCGCCGGTTCGTCGAGAGCCGCCACCGCCCGCGCGGCGCTATCGAACAATTCAATCAGATTGGGAAAGGCGTCGCGAAAAAAGCCAGAGACGCGCAGCGTTACGTCGACTCGCGGGCGGTCGAGCAGCGAAGCGGGAAGAACCTCGAAGCCGCACACGCGGCCGGTCGCGACATCCCAACGGGGCCGGGCGCCGATAAGCGCCAAGGCCTGCGCGATGTCGTCGCCGCCGGTCCGCATGGCGCTGGTGCCCCAGGCCGACAGGGCGAGCGCCTTTGGATACTCGCCATGGTCCTGAGCATGACGCGCGAGCAGCAACCCCGCCGATTTCCAACCCAGCGTCCAGGCCGCCGGGGTCGGCAGCGCCCGTGTATCGACGGAGTAGAAGTTGCGCCCGGTGGGCAAGACCTCGGGGCGGCCGCGGCTCGGCGCGCCGGACGGTCCCGGCTTCACCAATCGGCCGTCGAGTCCGGCGAGGAGTCCCGCGATTTCGCCGCCGCCGCAGGCGAACACGGCCGGGCGCAACCAAGTCTCGATCCAGGACAACACCGCCCGCGCCCGCGCCCAGGTCGGTTCGGCGGCCCTCTCGCCCGCGACCAACGCCTTGCCAAGAAACTCCAAGCGCTCGACCGTATCGCCATGGCTGCGCCACGGCGACCCGTCCGCCAGAGCCGACGGACGCGGCCCGGTCCATGGCGCCGCCATGTCGCAATCGAGCGGATCGAAATCGAGCCCTAGGTCGGCGGCGAGCGCGCGGAGAAGCGAGGCGTCTCCATTATCTCCCGATCGCCGCGGCAGGCGCGACAGGGCGACGAGAAGATCGACGAGTTGACCGTCGGCGGGCGCGCGACCGAAAACATGCAGCCCATCGCGGATTTGCAGTTCCTTGATTTCACACAGGAACGAATCGAGCTTGACCAGCGCCGCGGTCGCATCGTCGTTCGGCGCGATCCCGCAATCGCGGTCGAGCCCGATCCGGCGCGTGAGATCGAGAATCTCACCGCCCAGAAGTTTCAGCCGGCGCGGATCGAGTCCCGACGCTTCGTAATATTCGTCGATGAGGCACTCCAATTCGCGCAGCGGCCCGTAACTTTCGGCGCGCGTCAGCGGGGGCGTCAGGTGATCGACGATGACCGCCTGGGCCCGCCGTTTGGCTTGCGTGCCTTCGCCGGGATCGTTGACGATGAAGGGATAAAGGTGCGGCATCGGCCCGAAGGCCGCCTCCGGGAAACACGAGTCGGACAGCGCCAGCGCCTTTCCCGGCAGCCATTCGAGGTTGCCGTGTTTGCCGATATCGACGATGGCGTCGGCGCGGAAGGCCAAACGCAGCCAGGCGTAAAAGGCCAAATAGCCATGGGGCGGGGGCAGGTCTGGATCGTGATAGGAACGCGCCGGATCGATGTCGTAGCCACGCGACGGCTGCAGCCCGACGACAATCTTGCCAAAGCGCAAGGCGGCGATGGCGAAGGCCCCGCAATCGGTGGCGCCGGGCAGGAAACAGGGATCACTTTCCGCCGACCCCCAGCGTGCCGTGACTTTGTCCCGCACCGCACGCGGCAGGCTGGAGAAAAACGCGGCATAGTCCGATAGCGGAAGTGTTTCGGCGATGACACGCGACGACAGGGCGCGTTTGTCGTTGCTCGGCCCGGCCAGAAGACTTCGCACGAGCGCGGCGCCGTCCACCGGGGGACGTCGCACGTCATAACCCGCCTCTTTGAGCGCACCGAGGATCGCGATCGTGGAGGCTGGCGTATCCAAGCCCACGCCATTGCCGATGCGCCCATCGCGATTGGGATAGTTGGCAAGGACGAGCGCGATTCTGCGTTCGCCGGGCGGCGTTCGGCGCAGCTTCACCCATGCCGCCGCCAAGGCCGCGGTGAACTCGACACGATCGGCAAGGGGGACTTGGCCCACGATGTCGGTCTGCGTCGCCTCGTCGCGGCGCAGCCGGCCCTTGAAGGCTATCGCGCGGGTCAAAATCCGACCGTCGATTTCCGGCAGGGCGACGTTCATCGCCAGGTCGCGGGCGGCGAGGCCGTTGGTTCCCGCGCGCCACGCCTCTTCCTCGCCGCCGGAAAGAACGACCTGCAAGACAGGGCAATTCGGCGCCGCCAGCGGATCGGTCCGCCCCTCGCCCAGCGCGAAGCCGGTCGTGGCGAGCACGATATCCGGGGGCGCGGCGGCGAACGCCTCGGCGATCATCGCCGCCGCCATCGGGTCCTTCAAGCTCGCGACCTGTATCGGCAGCGCCGACAATCCATGCCGGTGCAGCGCCTCGATCAGAACATCGATCGCCGCCGTATTCGCCGCCAGCGCCAGGGCACGGTAGAAGACGATAGCCGCGACCGGCCGCTGGGCGGTCCAGCGGACCCGAATGTCGGCGAGACTGGGCGAGACACATCCCGGCCAATGGAAACCCGCGCGCAGCACCGGCGCCGGTTCCCGCCAGTCCATTCGGGCGCCGGTTAGGTTGGCGGCGTAGCGCAAGAACTGGCCTGCATTGTCGATGCCGCCAAACACGAAATACTGCCACAGCCGGTGCGTCGCTTCCGCCGGCAGGGTCGACAGCCCGGCAAAGCCGGGATCCGGCTGGTCGTCGCCGGGCAGAAGAGCTAGTGCAATGCCCCGCCGGCGGCAGGTGCCGACGATTTGCTCGACGCCATGCGGCCAATAGGATTGGCCGCCAAGCACGCGGGCGACGACCAGCTTTGCCTGCGACACCACCCGCTCCACATACAGATCCACGGACAGATTGTGGGCAAGGCTGAGGGTGCTGGCGAGCCGCAGGCTGGGAAGATTGTCCCGTTCTTTTTCCAACACCTGGCGGGCGGCGGCCAGGCAAGCGATCTCGCTGTCGGCCGCGGTCAGGACAACGATGTCGCCCGGGCTCTGGTCGAGGTCGATGGCGACGCCATTGTCAACGACACCCGGCTGCGCGGCCAGCAAATGCATGCGTCAGCCGCGAATGATCGCGCCAATGGCGTCGCGGGGCAGGCCTTTGAAGCCGATGACGACCAACCGACCCGCGCGCACCTCGCCAACCCGCCACGGGCGATCGAAATAGGCGTCGAGACGGGGCCCCACGCCCTGGATCGCCAGTCGCATCGATTTTCCGGGTACATCGGCGAAGCCCTTGACCCGCAGGACGTCGTGCGCCGCGGTCGCCGCGACGATCCGGGCGAGCAGCGCGCTGATCTCTGGAATCTGCGGCAGCGTCATCACGAAGCTCTCGAAATCGTCATGGTCGTGACCGTCGCCTTCGGCCTCGTGATGGGAAAACCGACTGCCCAAGTCGGCCTCCGCCGCCGCGCCGAGGCCAAGCAGCACTCCAGCATCCACGGCGCCGAAACGACAAGGCACGAGGCGCACGCCCGGCCGCAACTTGGTCCGCAATCGTCGCGACAGAACTCCCAAATCATCGGCGTCGAGCCGATCGACCTTGTTCAAAAGAACAAGATCGGCGCAGGCGAGCTGATCCTCGAAGACCTCGCCGAGCGGATTTTCATGGGCAACCGAAGGGTCGGCCAGGAATTGCACGACGACTTTTTCGGGGTCGTCGGCAAAACGGCCGCCGGCCGCGGCCGGCGCGTCGACGACGACGATCACGCCGTCGACCGTCACCCGGCTGCGCACCTCCGGCCAGGCGAAAGCCTTGACCAAGGGTTTCGGCAAAGCCAGGCCCGAGGTTTCGATGACGATGTGATCCGGCGGCTCCCGGCGATCGAGCAACTTTTCGATGGTCGGGAGGAAATCGTCGGCGACCGTGCAGCAAATGCATCCATTCGCCAGTTCGATGATGTCATCCTCGTCGCAGCCGGCGATTGCGCAACCCAACAGCAGGTCGCGATCGATTCCGGTCTCGCCGAATTCATTGATCACGAAGGCGAGCCGACGTCCGCCCGCCGATTTCGCCAGGTGCTGCAACAGGCTCGTTTTGCCCGCGCCGAGAAAACCGGTGACGATGGTTGCTGGAATCCGCGGCGCGGTCATGGTCGCACCGCAGCGCCGGAGTCCTTGAGGATCAAAGGCAAGCCGGCGACGACGAGGACAACACGATCGGCGATCGCGGCGACATCCTGATGGAGCGCGCCGGCATGATCGCGAAAGGCGCGCGCCAGGGCGTTGTCCGGTACGATTCCCTGACCGACTTCATTGGATACGAGAACCACCGGGCCCTTGAGTTGCTTCAGTGCCTGGGCGAGCCGGCGCCGTGCCAACACGGGATCGTGGCCAGCACCGAGAAGATTGGACAGCCATAACGTGAGACAATCGACCAGGATCGGCCGCGCCTCGCCCGATTCGCGGTCCAGGGCCTCGGCCAGGGCTAGGCCCTCCTCCAGCGTTCGCCAATGAGCGCCGCGGCGGGCGCGATGCTGGCGGATGCGTTCGGCCATTTCGGCATCACGCGCCGCGGCCGTCGCCACGTACAGGCCGGCGCCGTTCGGGCCGATGGCGTCTTCGATCAACCGTTCCGCATAGGTGCTCTTGCCGGATTTCGCTCCACCCAATACCAGGGTCAGCCGGGGCAATGGGGCTGGGGCGGGAACGGAGAACGGCGGCGTTATCACTCGATCCTCCTCCCGAGGACGGTTACCGGGCGCGGCTGTGGGCCACGGCGTCGAGGAGGTCTCCTGGCTCGGGTTCGTCGATCGCGGCGCCTTCCCGGCGCTGGCGGCGCCAGTGGCATGCCTGGCGCCGATGAGGCGCCAATGGCGTGATCGAGCCGCGATCTCTTCCCTTACAGTTGCGGGGGCAGCGCCGGCTTGGCTACAGCGTCACCGGCTTCCCTGTCTCGATGCGGGGCGGAGACTATCACGCCGACGCCGGCGGCGGAACGTTGATCGCGGCGATGCGCCAATCGCGCCCACCGTCTTTGCGGGCAATGTGGTCGAGCCGGGTCAGCGACAGCGTGTCCACGCTGAACGCCAGCGCCCGCTCGGGCCCCAAGGCAAGGGCGTGGCCAAGGGCGGCGCGAATCGTACCGCCATGGGCCACGGCGACGATGTCCCGTCCCGGATGGGCGAGGGTCAGCCTGTCCACCGCTTCGGCCACGCGAATCATCATTTGGGCGAAGCTTTCGCCTCCCGGCGGCACAAATTCAGCCGACGCGAGCCATAGTTTGTGGTCGTCGTGAAAACCGATTTCGGCGTGGCTTTTTCCCTGCCATTCGCCGAAATTCTGTTCGGCCAGGGCGGGATCGACAATCGGCGGCGGCGCGGAGCCTGCGCCGCGTATCGCCGCCGCGGTGTCGCGACAGCGACTCAATTGGCTTGTCACCCATACCGCACTGCCTGGCAGGACCAGCCCCAGCGCCTCGAACCGGGCCGAATCGGATAGATCGGCGGCAACGTCGCTCTGGCCGTAAATGCGGCCGCCGGGATTGATCACGGGCGCGTGGCGTATCCACCACCACCGCGTCACGGTGGTCATGGTACCGCCAGTGCCGCCAGCAGCATGGCGATTTCGACGACTTGTTGAACCGCGCCAAGGACATCGCCGGTGTAGCCGCCGAGCCGGCGCTGCGCCAGCCAGGACGCCCAGGCGACAACAAGGGCGGCGGCGGCAAGCGCGGCGATGCCCATCAACGGGCCAAGGCCAACAAAGGCGAAGACGGCGCCGATGCCGACGGCATCGATCATGCGGTGGCGCTCCGGCCGCCCGGCGACCGCGCCGAGGCCATGATCCCTCGCGGGTCCGAGAAAATACATGACCGGGACCATCGCCGCCCGCGACATCGCACCGGTCGCAATCAGCACCGTGGCCACATCCCAGGCCCAGCCATAAGAGGAAATGGCCAGCACCCTCAACGAGATCGAGGCGATTAAGGCAAGAACGCCGAAAGTGCCGATGCGGCTGTCATGCATGATCGCGAGTCGGCGCTCGCGGTCGCGGCCGCCGAGGCCATCGGCGGTGTCGGCCAGTCCATCTTCGTGAAGCGCGCCGGTCGCCACAATCAGCGTGAAGACGGCGAGCATTGCCCCAATGGCGGGCGGCAACCCGATGCCTTCGGCCAGCGCATAGACCAGCCCGCCACCGAAGCCGAGCAAGGCGCCGACGATCGGAAAGCCGCGAACCGCATCGGCCAGCCCGCCCGGCGCCAGCGCCGGGGCTTCAAGCGGAAACCGCGTGAGGAAGGCCATCGAGACACGTGCATCGTATCGCCAACCCGGCATTACCGGTTCGGCGGCGGGGTCGGGCCGGATGTCTGACATTGTTTTCCGACTTTCAGATCGGTCGCCGTGCGGTTATAGGACAACCGGAAGCATCGCGCCAACCGCACATTAACAAACCGGTCGAAATGCCCGAACGCCCGCCCGCGTCATTCGATGAAATCCGCGCCCTGGTGCGTGAACTTCCGGGACCGGATTTGGAAGCCGCTTCCGCGGCGGCCGCGCGGGAGGCGCAGCTCACCAAGCCGGCCGGATCCCTGGGCCGGCTCGAGGAGCTGGCTGCCTGGCTCGCCACCTGGCAGGGGCGGCATCCGCCGCGCATCGCCCATCCCCGCACCTGTGTGTTCGCGGGCAATCATGGCGTCGCCGCGCGCGGTGTTTCGGCCTATCCCGCCTCGGTCACCGGCCAAATGGTCAAGAATTTCATCGCCGGAGGGGCCGCGGTCAATCAGCTGTGCAAGACCGCGGATGCGGATTTGCGCGTCTATGAAATGTCGCTCGACCGGCCCACGCGCGATTTCACCGAGACCGCCGCACTCGACGAGGAGGACTGCGCCATCGCGACCGCCTATGGGATGATGGCCGTTGAGCCCGGTATCGACCTGCTTTGCCTGGGTGAAATGGGCATCGCCAACACCACACCCGCCGCGGCCATCTGCCTCGCTTTATTCGGCGGCGAGGCCAAGGATTGGGTCGGCCCCGGCACTGGCGTGACCGGGGATGTGTTGGCGCGGAAGACCGCCATCGTCCGGGCCGGGGTCGACAAACACCGCGCGAACCTCAACGATCCGCTGGAAGTCCTTGCCCGCCTGGGCGGTTATGAATTCGCCGCCATCGGCGGGGCCATCCTGGCGGCGCGGCTGGCGCGGGCGCCGGTCGTGCTCGACGGCTTTGCCTGCACCGCCGCGGCGGCGATCCTGTTTGCCATCGACCGCCATTCGCTGGATCATTGCATCGTGGCCCATGTGTCGGCCGAACCAGGCCATCGGCGCCTGCTCGAGCGGCTGGGCAAACGCGCCCTCTTCGATTTCGGCATGCGCCTCGGCGAAGCCTCCGGCGCCACGCTTGCCATACCCATATTGAAGGCCGCTGCGGCTTGTCACGCTGGCATGGCGACCTTCGCCGCGGCCGGCGTCAGTGGGAGGGTTGATTGATATGATCCAAGGCGAAGCCAAGAGCATGTCGGACATCGTCGCCTATTTCGCCGACGAATTTCCCGGCGAACGCATTACCCTGGGCGACTTCGTCACCGCGCTTGGGGACCGATCTTTCGGGATCCTGCTGCTGATTTTCGCCCTGCCCAGCGCGCTGCCCTTGAGCGCAGTCCCGGGTGTATCCACGGTCTTCGGCATTCCGATGGCGGCGGTGGCCGCGCAGATGATGATCGGCATGAAAAGGCCGGCGATGCCGGGTTGGCTGCTGTCTCGATCGGTCGCGCGCGCCGACCTGCAACGAGCCGTTGCGCGCGTTCTGCCCTATTTGCGCCGGCTTGAAAGGGGATTGCGGCCACGCTGGCTGCCGCTGACCGGCGCACTGGCCGAACGTGCCATCGGTGGAGCCTGCTTCTTGCTCGCGCTGATCGTCACCTTGCCGATTCCGTTCGGCAACCAGCCGCCCTCGCTTGCCATCGCGCTCTTCGCGGTCGGCATCTTCGAGCGCGACGGCCTGTTCGTGATCGTGGGAACGATCGCCGGTGTCGTGTCACTATTTCTTTTGTTCGGCGTGTATTTCACGGCCTTGCAGGCGCTGCTGTTACTGTTGCGCCAACTGTAGGGGCCGACTTCGGCTTTAGATGTGGATCGGCCGGGCCGCGACGGCCAATGCCGCTTCTTTCAACGCTTCCGCCAAGGTGGGGTGGGCATGACAGGTGCGGGCGATGTCCTCGGCCGAACCGCCGAATTCCATCACCGTCACCGCCTCGTGGATCAGGGTTCCCGCGTCCGGCCCCAAGATATGCACGCCAAGAACGCGATCGGTGGCGGCATCGGCCAGGATTTTGACGAAGCCATCGGTGTCGGCGTTACAGCGGGCGCGGCCATTGGCGGTGAACGGGAATTTGCCGGCCTTGTAGGCGATACCGGCGGCTTTCAGTTCCTCCTCCGTCTTGCCGACAGAGGCAGCTTCGGGCCAGGTGTAGACCACGCCCGGGATGGCGTCGTAGTTCACATGGCCGGCCTGACCGGCGAGAATTTCGGCGAGCGCCACGCCCTCATCTTCAGCCTTATGCGCCAACATGGGGCCGGCGATGGCGTCGCCGATGGCGTAGATGCCGGCGACATTGGTGCGGAAATGACCGTCGGTGCGGATGCGGCCGCGATTGTCCATCTCCACACCCACCGCCTCCAAACCCAAACTCGCGGTATGCGGGCGCCGGCCGATGGCGACGAGCACGATGTCGGTTTCGATCGTCTCGGCCGCGCCGCCTTTTGCCGGCTCGATGGACAGCGCCACGCGTTTGCCCTTCTTAGCCGCGCCGGTCACTTTCGATTCGAGGCGGAATTTCATGCCCTGACGACCGAGCAGGCGATGCAATTGTTTGCCGACCTCGCCATCCATGCCGGGGACGATGCGGTCAAGGAACTCAACCACCGTCACCTCCGTCCCCAAGCGGCGCCAGACCGAGCCCATTTCCAGGCCGATGTAACCGCCGCCGATGACAACCATGGTCTTGGGCACGGCCGGAAGGGTCAACGCGCCGGTCGAGGATACGATTTGTTTCTCGTCAACCGCGACGCCCGGTAGATCCATGTGATCGGAGCCGGTGGCGATGACGATGTTCTTGGCCTTGAGCCGCTGGTCGCCGCCGCCATTGAGGGTGACGCCGACTTCCCCGGCGGCGACCAGGCGGCCGGCGCCCTTTACATGCTCAACCTTGTTTTTCTTGAACAGGAACTCAACGCCGCGGGTGTTGTCGCCGACGACCTTGTCCTTGCGCGCCATCATGGCGGCAAGGTCGAGATCGACCTTTCCCACTTTCACGCCGTGTTGGGCCAGACCGTGGGAGGTTTCCTCGAAAAGGTGCGAGGAATGAAGCAAGGCCTTGGACGGGATGCAGCCGACATTAACGCAGGTGCCGCCCAGCCCCGCGCGTTTTTCGACACACGCGGCCTTCATTCCGAGCTGCGCCGCGCGGATGGCGCAGACATAACCGCCTGGGCCGCCGCCGATCACGATCAGGTCGAAGCTCGCCTCCATCATCCCCGTCGCCCCCGGTCAGTCTTACAAACCCAGCAACAGGCGCTGGGGATCCTCGATGCATTCCTTGACGCGCACGAGGAAGGTGACGGCCTCGCGCCCGTCGACGATCCGGTGATCGTAGGAGAGCGCCGTGTACATCATCGGCCGCACCTCCACCTTGTCGCCGACCGCCACCGGCCGCGGCTGAATCTTGTGCATGCCCAGAATGCCCGATTGCGGCGGGTTGAGGATGGGCGTCGACAGCAGCGACCCGAAGACGCCGCCATTGGAGATCGTGAACGTGCCGCCGGTCAGGTCTTCGATGGCGAGTTTGCCGTCGCGGGCGCGGGTGCCGAGTTCGGCGATCGTCCTTTCGAGTTCGGCGAAATTCATCCGATCGGCATCGCGTACGACCGGGACGACCAGACCTTGCGGCGCGCTGACGGCCACACCGATGTCGTAGCGATTCTTGTAGACGATGTCGTCGCCGTCGATTTCGCCGTTCACGGCGGGAATTTCCTTCAATGCGGCGATGCAGGCTTTGACGAAAAAGGGGAGAAATCCGAGCCGGACCTTGTGTTTTTTCTCAAAGGAATCCCGAAAGCGTTCGCGCAGGGCCATTACCTGCGTCATGTCGCATTCGTTGAAGGTCGTGAGGATCGCGGCGGTGTTCTGAGCATGTTTCAGCCGCTCGGCGATGCGTTTGCGTAGCCGGGTCATGCGAACGCGTTCTTCGCGTTCTCCGGGCGTTCGCGGAACCTGCCGAGTTTCCGCGACCGGGGGCGGAGCCGGTCGCGCGGCCGGAGCCGGCGCCTGATCGGCGCGCGCCATGACATCACCTTTGGTGACCCGCCCATCCTTGCCCGTGCCGGCCACCGCGCTCGGCTCCAGCTTCGCTTCGGCCATCATCTTGCGCGCCGCCGGGCCCGACGTCGGCGTTGCCGCGGGCTTTGCGGCTGGCGCGGGTGGTGGCGGCGGCGCGGCTGGCGCCGGAGACGCCTTCGCCGCGGCCGGGGCCGCTGCCGCCGCCACAGCCGCCCTGGGCGCGCCCGCACCTCCGATGATGCCAAGAACGGTGCCAACGGTGACCGTTTCGCCCGCCGCGACCCGCATTTCCGACAATGTGCCGGCAGCGCCCGCGGGCACCTCGAGCGTCACTTTATCGGTTTCCAGCTCGACGATCGGCTCGTCCATGGCGACGCTGTCGCCCACGGCCTTGAACCACTTGGCGACGGTGGCCTCGTTCACCGATTCGCCCAGCGCGGGCACCTTGATTTCAACTGCCATCCACGCCTCGTTTCATTCCGCCCAGTCGATGGAAAATCAGACCGTCAGCGCTTCGTTGACCAATTGTGCCTGTTCTTTCGTATGCCGCTTGTATTGCCCGGTCGCCGGCGATGCCGCGTCGGGGCGGCCGACATAACGGGCCCGTTTCGCCGCGATGCCGATTCCGCGGAGCACATTTTCGATGCGGCCTTCGATGAACCACCAGGCGCCCATGTTCTGCGGCTCTTCCTGACACCACACGATTTCCGCTTTCTTGAAGCGGGCGAGTTCGATACCGGCGGCGTTGAACGGAAACGGATAAAGCTGCTCCACGCGCAAGATATAGACATCTTTGAGCCCGCGTTTGTCCCGTTCCTCCGCGAGGTCGTAATAGACCTTACCGGAGCACATGACCACGCGTTTGATTTTCTCGTCCGGAACGAGATTGGGCGCATCATCCCATAAGAGCCGATGGAAGGTCGTATTCGGTCCCATTTCGGCGAGCTTGGACACAGCCGCTTTATGGCGGAGCAGCGATTTCGGGCTCATCATGATGAGCGGCTTGCGGAAATTCCGCCTCATCTGGCGGCGCAGGATGTGAAAGTAGTTGGCCGGCGTGGTGCAGGCCGCGACCTGCATGTTGTCTTCTCCGCAAAGCTGAAGGTAACGCTCGAGCCGCGCCGATGAATGTTCCGGTCCCTGCCCCTCATAGCCGTGCGGCAACAACATGACCAACCCGGACATGCGCAGCCATTTGCTCTCGCCGGAGGCAATGAACTGATCGATGATGACTTGGGCGCCATTGGCGAAATCGCCGAACTGGGCTTCCCACAGCACAAGGGCATGGGGCTCCGCCAGGCTGTACCCATATTCAAACCCGAGCACGCCCGCTTCCGAAAGCGGGCTGTCGATGACCTCGAACCCCGCTTGCCCGGTACGGATATTGTTGAGCGGCACATAACGCCGCTCGTCGTTCTGGTCGACGACAACCGCGTGCCGGTGAGAGAAAGTGCCACGGCCTGAATCCTGGCCGGACAGCCGGACCGGCGTGCCCTCGGCAAGCAAGGTGCCTAATGCAAGGGCTTCACCCATCGCCCAATCGAGGCCG
The DNA here is from genome assembly GCA_009694125.1 of Rhodospirillaceae bacterium. Classification (GTDB taxonomy): domain Bacteria; phylum Pseudomonadota; class Alphaproteobacteria; order CACIAM-22H2; family CACIAM-22H2; genus SHVT01. Next base: position 30,864 of record SHVT01000010.1, read on the forward strand.
TCGCCGGTTTCGATCATCTTGCGCCGCTGCTCGAAAAGGCGGATGACCTTTGGGTTGACGGCGAAATTTTCGGGCGGCGAGCCGATCGCCCGGCCCACCTCGCGCAGCAATTCCATGGGCGCGGCGGTGATGCCCCGGCGATCGTCGCCCGAGGCGATTTCGAGCCCGGCCCATTTGCCTTCGAGCCAATCGGCCTTGTTCGGCCGGTAGGTGGAAGCGGCCTGAAAATCGCCTTCGAGTCGCGCCTGAAATTCCGCCATCATGCGGTTCGGTTCGTCCGGCGTGACCACCTCGGCCGCGATCAGCCGCTGGGCGTAGATTTCGCGGGTGGTCGGGTGACTGGCGATCCTCTTGTACATGACTGGCTGCGTGAACGCCGGCTCGTCGCTCTCGTTGTGGCCGTGGCGCCGGTAACAGAACATGTCGATGACCACGTCCTTGTGGAAGCGCTGGCGGAACTCGATCGCCAGGCGCGCGGCGTGCACGACTGCTTCGGGATCGTCGCCGTTCACATGCAGGATCGGCGCCTGGACGCTCTTGGCCACATCGGATGGATAGGGAGAGGACCGCGAATAAGCCGGGCTCGTCGTAAAGCCGATCTGGTTGTTGACGATGTAGTGAATGGTGCCACCGGTTCTGTAGCCTTTCAGATCGGACAGGCCGAGGGTTTCGGCGACCAGGCCCTGACCGGCGAAAGCCGCGTCGCCGTGCATGAGCAGGCCCATCGCCTGGCTGCCGTCAGCGTCCTTACGCTGGGCCTGCTTGGCGCGCACCTTGCCGATGACGACCGTGTCCACGGCTTCGAGATGCGACGGATTGGCCGTAAGCGACAAATGCACGGTGTTGCCGTCGAAATCGCGGTCGGCCGAAGTCCCCAGATGGTATTTCACGTCGCCCGATCCCTGGACTTCTTCGGGATGGCTGGGATTGCCCTGGAATTCGGAGAAAATGGCGGCGAAGGGTTTGCTCATGAAATTGGCGAGCACGTTGAGCCGCCCGCGATGGGGCATGCCGACAACGATGTCCCTGAGACCGAGCTGTCCCCCGCGTTTGACGATCTGCTCAAGCGCCGGAATCAACGATTCCGCACCCTCGAGGCCAAACCGTTTGGTGCCGACATAACGACGGTCGAGGAACCGTTCGAAGACCTCGGCCATAGTCAGTTTTTCGAGGATCGCGCGTTTGCCGCGCTCGGTGAACAGCGCGCGGCCGCGGGCGCTTTCGATATGTTCTTGAATCCAGGATTTTTGCTCGGGGTCCTGGACGTGCATGAATTCAAAGCCGGTCGTACCGCAATAGGTCTCTTCCAGGATCGCCACGAATTCGCGGATGGTCGCGGATTGCCGGCCCAAGACGCCGCCGACGAAAATCGGCCGGTCGTAATCGGCCTCGGTGAAGCCATAAGCCTTGGGGTCGAGTTCGGGATGGGCGAGGCGGTTTTCCAAACCGAGCGGGTCGAGCCGGGCGTGAAGATGTCCGCGCACGCGGTAGTTGCGGATCAACATGAGCGCGCGAATGGAATCCATCGTCGCGGCGCGGATCTGTTCAAAATCGAGCGCCGCCGACCGCGGTCGTGCATCGTCGCCATTAACCAGCGGATGGCGTTCGTTCGGCGCCCAACTGGCGCCCCGCGCGTCGCTTTTTGCGGTGGCCGGTTCGTCCTTGAGCTCGGCGAAGAATTCCGCCCAACCGGGATCGACCGAAGCCGGATTCTGCAAATAACGAAGGTACAGATCGCTGATGAACGGCGCATTGGCGCCGAGGAGGAAGGAATCGATGTCCTGCATGTTTATGTCCGTTCGGCCCCAACCACTGGCGAGGCGGTCATCAACCCCGCATCGCCTCTGCCATGGCCGCGCCCAGCCCCGCCGGCGCTTCGGCCACGCGCATGCCGGCGCTTTTCAGCGCCTCGATCTTTTCTCCGGCGCCGCCGCGCCCGCCCGCGATGATGGCACCGGCATGGCCCATCCTGCGGCCCGGGGGGGCGGTGAGACCGGCGATGAACCCGACGACGGGTTTCTTTCGCTTTTCCCGACGCAAGAAAGCGGCGGCTTCTTCTTCCGCCGTGCCCCCGATTTCGCCGATCATGACGATGCCCTGGGTTTCGGAATCGGCAAGAAACAGCTCAAGGCAATCGACGAAATTGGTGCCATTGACGGGGTCGCCGCCGATGCCGATGCAGGTGGTCTGGCCGAGCCCGGCGGCGGTCGTCTGCGCCACCGCCTCATAGGTCAGCGTGCCCGAACGCGACACGATCCCGATGCGGCCGCGACTGTGGATGTGACCGGGCATGATGCCGATCTTGCATTCGCCGGGCGTGATGATCCCCGGACAGTTCGGCCCGATCAGCCGGGTCTTGGAGCCCTGCAGCGCCCGTTTGACAACAACCATGTCGAGCACCGGGATGCCCTCGGTGATGCACACCACCAGACGGATGCCGGCATCGATCGCTTCAAGGATCGCATCGGCGGCAAAGGGCGGCGGGACATAGATGGCCGAAGCGTCTGCCCCGGTCGCCGCCGCGGCCTGGGCCACGGTGTCAAAGACCGGGAGGTCGATATGTTTGGTCCCGCCCTTGCCGGGTGTGACGCCGCCAACCATGCGGGTGCCGTAGGCGATCGCCTGTTCGGAATGGAACGTGCCTTGAGCGCCGGTAAAGCCCTGGCAGATCACACGTGTCTGGGCGTTGACGAGAACGGCCATCAGGCGACCTCCCGCACGGCCTTGACGATCTTCTCGGCGGCATCGGCGAGATTTTCGGCGGACACGATGGCCAGCCCCGATTGTTTGATGATCTTTTTGCCGAGTTCCACGTTGGTGCCTTCCAGCCGCACGACCAGCGGCACGTTGAGGCCGATTTCGCGAGCCGCGGCGACCACACCTTCGGCAATCACGTCGCAACGCATGATCCCGCCGAAAATGTTGACCAAGATGCCTTCGACCCGCGGGTCCGAAAGGATCAGCTTGAACGCGACGGTCACTCTTTCGCGAGTGGCGCCGCCGCCGACATCGAGAAAATTCGCCGGATCGCCGCCGTACAGCTTGATGATGTCCATGGTCGCCATGGCCAGGCCCGCGCCGTTGACCATGCACCCGATATTGCCGGTAAGCCGGATATAGTTAAGGCCGTGGCGGCCAGCTTCGAGTTCGGCGGCATCCTCTTCGCTTTCGTCGCGCAGATCTTCGACTTCCTTGTGACGGAAAAGGCCGTTGTCGTCGAAGTTCATTTTCGCGTCGAGCGCGATGACGCCGCCATCGCCGGTGACGACCAGCGGATTGATCTCGACCAGGCTCGCGTCCAGCGCGGTGAAGGCCTGATAGAGCCCGGTGATAAGTTTACCCGCGGCGGCCGCCTGTTTCGGATCGAGGCCCAAGCCAAAGGCAAGGCGCCGCGTGTGAAACGGGCGCAGCCCGATCGCCGGGTCCACGGCCAATCGCATGATCTGGTCGGGATGTTTGGCGGCAACCTCTTCGATATCCATGCCGCCCGCCGTGGACGCGATGAATGTCGGACACCCCGTCGCCCGATCGATCAGCAAACCCAGATACAACTCGCGTTTGATGTCGCAGCCCTCTTCGACATAGACCCGCTTGACTTCCTTGCCGGCGGGACCGGTCTGGTGGGTGATGAGCTGCATGCCGAGAATCTTCGCCGCGGTGGATTTGACCTCGGCGATCGATTTCACCACCTTGACGCCGCCGCCCTTGCCGCGACCGCCGGCGTGAATCTGCGCCTTGACCACCCAGACCGGTCCGGGCAGGCCCCGTGCAACCGTCTCGGCCTCATCGGCGGTATAGGCGACGCCCCCCCTGGGGACGGCGACGCCGTGTTTGGCCAATAGCTGCTTGGCTTGATATTCGTGGATATTCATGCGGAACCCGCGCGGGCCGGGCCATGTCGATGTTGGCCGGACTTGTACTCTACCACGCCACCCCCCGGTGCAATCGCCGCCTCAGGTCTTGGCGTCCTTTTTCAGCATGTCGCGGGCGACCTCGATCAGGCCGCGGACCGAGGCGACCGATTTGTCGAACATCGCCTTTTCATCGGGGTTCAGCTTGATTTCCACGATGCGTTCGACGCCGCCGGCGCCAATCACCGTCGGCACGCCAACATAGAGATCCTTGACGCCATATTGACCGGTAAGCCAGGCCGCGCAGGGCAACACCCGTCGTTTGTCGCGAAGGAAGGATTCGGCCATGGCGATGGCCGACGACGCCGGCGCATAGAAAGCCGAGCCGGTCTTGAGCAGGTTCACAATCTCCGCGCCGCCGTCGCGGGTGCGCTGCACGATTGCGTCGATCTTGGCTTGCGTGGTCCAGCCCATGGCGACGAGGTCGGGTAGAGGAACGCCGGCGATGGTCGAATACCGGACCAGCGGCACCATGGTGTCGCCATGACCGCCGAGGACGAACGCGGTGACGTCTTCGACCGAGACCTTGAATTCATCGGCCAGGAAGTGGCGGAACCGGGCCGAATCCAGGACGCCGGCCATGCCGACCACGCGGGAATGGGGCAACCCGCTGAGTTCGCGCATCACCCACACCATGCAGTCGAGCGGGTTGGTGATGACGATGACAAAAGCCCCGGGACAATGCTTTTTGATGTTGTCGGCGACGTTGGCGATGATCTTGGCGTTGATGCCGATCAGATCGTCGCGGCTCATGCCGGGCTTGCGCGGCACGCCGGCGGTGACGATGACCACCTGCGCCCCCGCCAGCGCCGCAAAATCGTTGGAACCGGCCATGCGGGCATCGAAGCCTTCGACCGGAGCGGCCTGGGCGATGTCCAGCGCCTTGCCCTGGGGTACGCCGTCGACAACGTCAATCAGCGTGATGTCGCCGAGTTCCTTCAGTCCGGCGAGCACCGCCAGTGTGCCGCCAATTTGCCCGGCGCCAACCAGCGCAATTTTGGGGCGAGCCATGAGCACCTCCGGGAAGAGGGCCGGCGGAAACGTTACCGGCGTCGAAGAGTCGCCCGCTAAGTACTGCGATTTCCAAGAACAAACAAGAAGAAGGCGCCCAGCAACGCACCGTTTTTCAAGGCAAATCGTCAAGTATCGCGCTGCCCTCGATCAATTTAGCGTTCCTGTAGGACTGGCCCAGTAGTTCTAACCCGATCTATTCACGAGGGTCACTGATTTTGCCGGGCGACGTGACGAGTGTGACGCCGGGACGTGAGGGATCGTGGCGCCGGCGGCGCTGGAGAGAGGTCTGAGTTTTCGTGGGTTTGGGGTTGACGGGGTATATCGCCCCGCCG
>SHVT01000011.1 GCA_009694125.1 Rhodospirillaceae bacterium
CAATCGGCCGCGTGACCCGCTTCGACGCGCCCGACCTGTGGATTTGTGGACGAGGCTCACGCCTCGCCCACAACCCCACAGGCCCAACACCAACAGAAGCGGACAAACGACGTGCTACAAAACACGGACATCTTCACGCGCTACCGACAAGCGCGCGACACTTGGATGCCGCAGGGAGAGCCCGGACGTGCCCGCACCCAGCGCCCGTAACGCCGCCCAGGAAACGCCCGCCGCCGAGGCGACGCCGATGATGGCCCAGTATTTGGAAATCAAGCGGGCCCATCCCGGCTCTCTGCTTTTCTACCGCCTCGGCGATTTCTACGAGCTGTTTTTCGACGACGCGTTGGCGGCGTCCAGGGCGCTCGACCTCACTTTGACCCATCGCGGCCGCCATGACGGCGCCGAAGTGCCGATGTGCGGCGTTCCCGCCCACAGCGCCGAAACCTATCTCGCCCGGCTGATCCGCCGCGGCTTCCGCGTCGCGGTGTGCGAGCAGATCGAAGACCCGACTGAAGCAAAGAAGAGGGGCGGCAAGACCGTGGTGCGGCGCGAGGTCGTGCGCCTCATCACGCCCGGCACGTTGACCGAGGATAGTTTGCTCGACGCCCGGCGCCACAATTTCCTGGCCGCGCTCACCGACATCGGCGGCGAACTTGGCCTGGCCTGGCTCGATCTGTCGACCGGCACCGTGCAAACTCAGGCGCTCGCCGCGGCCGAACTTGCCGCCGCGCTCGCCCGCATCGAACCCGGCGAATTGCTGCTGCCCGACCGACTTCTGGAAAGGCCGGATCTGTTCGAGCCCTTCGCCGATTGGAAGGATCGGCTGTCGCCGCTGCCGGCCGCTCGCTTCGACAGTGAATCGGCGCGCCGCCGCCTCGAATCCACCTATGGGGTCAAGGCGCTGGAGGCGTTCGGCCAGTTCAGCCGCGCCGAAATCGCCGCCTGCGGAACTCTGGTCGACTACGTCGAGCTGACCCAGAAGGGCAAGGTACCGAGGCTGGAACCGCCGCACCGGCTGCGCGCGGGCGCGGTGATGGAAATCGACGCGGCGACCCGGCGCAATCTCGAATTGCACCAAAGCCTGGCCGGCGAACGGCGCCAAAGCCTGCTCGGGGTCATCGATTTTACGTTGACGGCCGCCGGCGCCCGCTTGCTTTCGGCGCGTCTGGCCGCTCCCCTGACCGACGCCCACGCCATCGGCGAACGTCTCGACGGCGTGACCTATTTTGTCGAAGCGCCGGGAAAACGCGACGGGCTACGCGGCCACCTGCGCCATTGCCCCGATATCGAACGTTCCTTGTCGCGTCTGGGTCTTGCCCGCGGCGGCCCGCGCGACCTCGCCGCCATTCGCGACGGATTGGCGGCGACCGCGACGCTTCGGGAATTGTTGAACGGCGACGGCTTGGTCCGGCCCCCGGCCGCACTGACCGACGTCCTGCGCGATTTGGGCGAACATGAGGTGCTGGTGGAGCGGCTGGGCCGCGCGCTGGGCCCATCATTGCCGCTCGCCGCCCGCGACGGCGGCTTCATTGCCGCCGGTTATGCCGCGCCGCTCGACGAATTGCGGGCGCTGCGCGACGAAAGCCGCCAGCTCATCGCCGGGCTCCAGTCGCGTTATGCCGAGGAATGCGGCGTGGCCTCGCTCAAGATTCGCCACAACAATGTCATCGGTTATTACGTCGAAATCTCCGCCGCCCATGCCGGCAAACTCACGGGAAAATTCATCCACCGCCAGACCATGGCGGGGGCGATGCGGTTCACCACGATGGAATTGGCGGAACTCGCCGACCGCATCACCGGCGCCGCCGATAAGGCTTTGGCGCTGGAACTGACGTTGTTCGCCGATTTGACCGGCGAGGTCATGGCGCGCGCCGAACCCATCGCCCTGGCGGCGCGGGCGATCGCCGCGCTCGATGTCGCCTCCGCGCTGGCCGAGGTCGCGGTCGAACGGCGTTACGCGCGGCCGTTGGTCGATGACAGCGTGGCGTTTTCCATCAAGGGTGGCCGCCATCCCTTGGTCGAAGCTGCCCTCGGCGCTTCCGCAAACGGCACCCTTGTTCCCAATGATTGCGATCTGCCGCCGGAGAGCCGGCTGTGGCTCGTCACCGGCCCAACATGGCTGGCAAAAGCACCTTTCTTAGGCAGAACGCGATCATCGCCGTCCTCGCGCAGGCCGGCTCCTACGTGCCGGCGGAATCCGCGCATATCGGCATCGTCGATCGCCTGTTCAGCCGCGTGGGCGCGGCCGACGATCTCGCCCGCGGGCGTTCGACCTTCATGGTCGAAATGGTCGAAACCGCCGCTATTCTCAATCAAGCGGGGCCACGGGCGTTGGTCATCCTCGATGAAATCGGCCGCAGCACGGCGACCTTCGATGGCCTGTCCATCGCCTGGGCCACGGTGGAACATCTTCACGACCGCAACGCTTGCCGCGCTTTATTCGCCACGCATTATCACGAACTCACCGCGCTCGCGGCCCGGCTGCGCGGCCTCGCCTGCCACACCATGCGCGTGAAGGAATGGCAAGGCAGCGTCGTGTTCCTGCACGAAGTCGCTTCCGGAGTCGCCGATCGTTCCTACGGTATTCATGTCGGCCGCCTCGCCGGGCTGCCGCCGGCGGTCGTGGCCCGCGCCGAGGAAATATTGGCGGTGCTCGAAAAAGGCGAACAGGCGGGTGCGCTCGCCCGGCTTGCCGACGATTTGCCCCTGTTCCGGACGGCGCCCGCCGCTCCGCCGAAAATCTCCCCCCTGACCGACACGCTGGCCGCGATCAATCCCGACGAGTTGTCGCCGAAGGAGGCGTTGGAGGCGCTTTATCGTCTCAAGGCCCTCGGCGGCGACACGCCGGCCTAGATTTGAGCCGCTCGGATATAATGCCCGCCATGGACGGAGTCCCCAGCCAGCGCGAAATCATCGACCGCCGTGTCCTCAACGACCGGCTGACGGAGATCGGGCGAGACGATTCGCTGAATGTGGAACAGCGCCGCGCCCGCTTTCTCGATTTGACGAAAACAACGCTGGCGGCCGGGCGAGACGAAGTGCGCGGCCGTTTCGATGCCGACGGTGACGGCGCCGCGGCCGGGCGCGCCAACTCCTTCCTGTTCGACCAGATCATCCGTGTCATCTACGATTTCGCCGATTGGTACGCCTATCCGGTGTCGAATTTGTCGTCGGCGGAAAAGATGAGCGTCGTGGCCGTCGGCGGCTATGGCCGGGGTGAGCTGGCGCCGCATTCCGACATCGACCTTCTGTTCCTGCTGCCCTACAAACTGACGCCGCGGGCCGAGCAGATCGTCGAATTCATCCTCTACATGCTGTGGGACCTTGGGCTGAAGGTCGGCCATGCCACGCGTTCGTCCGATGAATGTATCCGGCTCTCGAAATCCGACATCACCATCCGTACCGCGCTGCTCGAAGCGCGGTGGATTTGGGGCGATGACAAACTTCATGCCGAATTCAAGCGCCACTTCCGGGCAGATGTCGTTGCCGGCACCGGCCCGGCGTTCATCGAAGCCAAGCTGGCGGAGCGCAATCTTCGCCACCAGAAGCTCGGCGATTCGCGCTATGTCGTGGAACCCAACATCAAGGAAGGCAAGGGCGGCCTACGCGATCTTCATACGTTGTTTTGGATCGCGAAATATCTCTATGGCGTCGATGACGTGGGCGAGCTTGTCCCGCGCGGCGTGTTCGCCAAGGACGAGGCCGCGAAATTCGCCAAGGCCCAATCCTTTTTGTGGACGCTCCGCTGCCACCTTCACTATCTCACCGGACGCGCAGAAGACCGGCTGACCTTCGACGTGCAGCAGGAAATCGGCCGCCGCATGGGTTACACCGAACATCGCGGCAGCCGCGGCGTCGAACGTTTCATGAAGCATTACTTTCTCGTGGCCAAGGATGTCGGCGATCTGACCCGCATCTTCTGCGCGGCGATCGAAGCCGAACAGACGCGTAAACCCCGCTGGCGCACGCCCTTTTTGCGGCGGCGCTCGGTCGAGGATTTTTCCGTCGAGGGCGATTGGCTGGCGGCGTCCGCCGCCGACGCATTTGTCACCGACCCGGTGCGGTTTGTCCGCATCTTTCACGTCGCCCACCGTCAAGGGCTTGAAGTGCATCCGGGCACCTTGCGCATGATCCGCCAGAATCTGCGGCTGGTCGACGCCACGCTGCGCGCCAATCCCGAGGCCAACCGGCTGTTCATGGAAATCTTGGCGGCGGAAACCGATTCCGAGGTGACGCTGCGGCGGATGAGCGAGGCCGGTGTTCTTGGGCGATTCGTGCCCGATTTCGGCCGGGTCGTCGCCCAGACCCAACACGACATGTATCACGTGTATACGGTCGACGAGCACACGATATTCGCGCTGGGTATCGTGCACCGCATCGAAATGGGGTCGCTGAAGGACGATCATCCGCTGGCGAGCGATGTGATCCACAAAATCCAATCCCGGCGCGTTCTCTATTTGGCCGTCATGCTTCACGACATCGCCAAGGGCCGCGGCGGCGACCATTCGGTTCTGGGCGCCGACATCGCCTTGAAGCTCGGACCGCGACTGGGCCTGAGCGCCGAGGAAACCGAAACCGTGTCATGGCTCGTGCGCCACCATCTGGCGATGAGCAACACGGCCTTCAAACGCGACATCCAGGACGCCCAGACGATCCGCACTTTTGTCGACCTGGTGCAGTCGCTGGAGCGGCTGCGGCTGCTGTTGGTGTTGACCGTCGCCGATATCCGCGCCGTCGGGCCGGCGGTGTGGAACAACTGGAAGGCGGCGTTGCTGCGCGACCTCTATTACGCGGCCGAAGACGAAATGTCGGGCAATTATGCCGCCGGCAAGGAGCGCATCAAGGCCGCGCAGGACGCCTTGCGCGCCGAAGTCGCCGATTGGGGAGACGAGGAATTCACCAACCATCTGGCGCTCGGCTACCCGGCCTATTGGCTGTCGACCGATACCGCGACGCTTGGCCGCCATGCGCGTTTGGTGCGCGAAGCCAACCGGGAGCGGCGGCCGCTGTCGATCGTCACCCGTGTTGATGGGGCGCGCGCCGTCACCGAAGTGATGATCTACACCGCCGACCACCCAGGCCTATTTTCGCGCATCGCGGGGGCGTTGGCGGTGGCGGGCGCCAATATCGTGGACGCGAAGATTCACACCCTCAGCAACGGCATGGCCCTCGATACCTTTTGGGTCCAGGACGAGGATCGCGGCGCCTTCGACCGCGCCGACCGGCTCGCGAAGCTGTCAACCTTCATCGAACAGGCCTTGTCGGGGCGGCTGCGCCTGATCGAAACCTTGAAGAATCGCCGTCTGACGCAAAGTGTGACCAGGGTGTTCGCAGTGCCGCCGCGGGTCTTCATCGACAACGCCGCGTCGGCGACGCTCACCCTGATCGAAGTCAGCGGGCGCGACCGCTCCGGCCTCCTATTTGACGTGACGCGGGCGTTGACCGAGTTGGGCCTGCAAATCATGACCGCGAAAATATCGACCTATGGCGAACGTGCGGTCGATGTCTTCTACGTCAAAGACGTCTTCGGGCTGAAGGTGGAGCAGGAAACCAAACTTAAGCAGATTCGCGACGGCCTGCTCAAGGCGCTGGCCGATCCGGAGGGTGAGCCGGTCGTGCCGACGGCGGCGCCGGTGCGCCGTCGCGGCACCGCCGTCGGGGCATGAGTCCGGCTTGGCGCCGCCGCGTGGCGGCGATCGGCTTGATCAGTCTGTGCCTGGTCGCGCCGCCCGCCGAAGCCGGGCCGCCCGCCGATGTCCTCGGTTGGCGGGCCGCGCGCTGGGGCATGACGCAGGCGGAGCTGCACGTAGCGTTTGGGTCGGCGCTCGCCGCGCTTCCGGGCCGCTGGCACTATGGCGGGGCGTATGCCGAGCGGGCGATCCTCAACCTTTCCTTCGCCGACCAAAGGTTCATCGCCTTCTTTCAGATGGGTGAAACGACGGGGCGGCTGCAGCAGGTCGTGCTGGAGCGCCAGCCGCGCCAGACCGGGCCTTCCGCCTACGAGGCGGTGCTCGCCGCCCTTCAACAGGAATACGGGCCGCCATTCGCCCAATGCCCGCCGGATCGACCCGGTGCCACCGTGAAGGTGAGGGAGGCGCGCTGGGTGTTCCCGACGACGACAGTGCATGTCGTTTTCCTCGACTTCCTCAACCGCGACTTGCTGTTCGAGGACCCCAACCGTGACCGCGATATCCGGGAACCCTCGACCGAACGCCAACGCATCAACCCCGCCACGTTACCCCGCCGCGTTGTCATCCGCTTTCATCCAACCGCCCGCACGGATTTACTCGGCGACGGCGATTGCATGTCCGGCCTGTCGCGTTAGGTTGCGCCGGCATGAGTTTGTTTCGTTCTGTCGCCACGGTTGGCGGCTTGACCTTGGTCAGCCGGGTCTTCGGCTTCGTTCGCGACATATTGATTGCGGCGGCCTTGGGCGCCGGTCCCGTCGCCGACGCGTTTTTCGTCGCCTTCAAGTTGCCAAACGTCTTTCGGAGCCTCTTTGCCGAAGGCGCGTTCAACGCCGCCTTCATTCCCTTTTATGCTCGGCGCCTGGCCGGGGAAGGGCACGACGCGGCCATTCGCCTTGCCGAGCAAGTCTTGGCCGCGCTCCTGTTCATTTTGTTTGTTGTGCTGGTGCTCGCCGAAATCGCCATGCCCTGGGTGATCGCCGTCCTGGCGCCGGGATTCGATGGGGCGATCGAGGAATTGGCCATCGAACTGACGCGCCTGACCTTCCCCTATCTTCTCTTCGTGTCGCTGGCGACGTTGTTCAGCGCCACATTGAACGCCTCCGGACGTTTCGCCGCCGCGGCGGGCACGCCGATCCTGCTCAATATCGCGATGATCGGGGCGTTGCTGGGGCTGGGGAAAATCCTCGAGACACCGGCGCACGCGCTGGCCTGGGGCGTCACCGTGGCCGGCGGTCTGCAATTCTCCTGGCTCGCTTTGTCCTGCCACAACGCCGGGCTGCGCTTGCGGCTGACGGTGCCGCTTCCATCCCAGGACGTGCGGCGTCTGCTGGGTTTGATGGTGCCCGTGGCGCTGGGCGCCGGCGCCACGCAGATCGGCGTGGTGGTCAACGTCATGCTCGCCTCGCTGCTGCCGACGGGTTCGATTTCGTTTCTGTATTACGCCGACCGCGTGAACCAGTTGCCGCTCGGCGTGGTTGGCATCGCCGTGGGCACGGCGCTGCTGCCCTTGTTGTCGCGCCAATTGCGCAACGGCGAGATCGACGCCGCGGCCAACAGCCAGAATCGCGCCATCGAAATCGCCCTGGTTTTGGCCCTGCCAGCGGCCGTGGCGCTGATCATGCTTGCCGGGCCGATCATGTCGACCCTGTTCCAACGGGGGGCGTTCGGCACCGATGCCGCCGCGGCCACGGCCGCGGCGCTCGCCGCTTATGCCTGCGGGTTGCCGGCGTATGTCCTGATCCGGGCGCTAACGCCGGGCTTCTTCGCGCGCGAAAACACCGCCACCCCGGTCAAGATCGGAGTCCTCTGCCTAACCGCCAATATCGCGATTTCGGTAGCCCTGATGACACCCTTCGCCCATGTCGGCATCGCCGCGGCCACGGCGGCCTCCGCCTGGCTGAATGTCGCACTGCTTTTCCTCGGCCTTCGCCGCCGCGGCCATCTGGCCCTCGACGCCCGGTTGTTGCGTCGCCTGCCGCGCATGGCTCTGGCGACCGCCGCGATGGCCAGCGGCCTGGTGATCGGTTTGGCCGTGCTGGCGCCCTTGCTGGCGGGATCGCTGCCCGCGCGCGCCTCTGGCCTGGCCCTGCTCGTCTTGGGGGGCGGGGCGATTTTTGCCGGGGCGGCGCAGCTTGCCGGCGCCGCGGATTGGCGCGAGTTACGCCGGCAGCTCGGCCGCGCGCGCGAGACTTCGGACCAAGCCGATTGACCGCCCCGCCGCCAGCGGCGATAAATCGCGGGCTGTCGCGGAACGATCGGCGGACGGGCGATGAAGCGTATCTTCTCGGGTGTGCAGCCCACCGGCAATCTGCACCTCGGCAACTATCTCGGCGCGATCCGCAACTGGGTGCAGTTGCAAGCGGATTTCGACTGCATCTTCTGCATCGTCGATCTACACGCGCTGACCATGCCCCAGGATCCGGCGACCTTGCGCGCGCAGACCCGCGAGGTGACTGCCGCCTACATCGCCGCCGGGATCGACGCCGAACGCTGCATCATCTTTAACCAAAGCATGGTCGCCGGCCACAGCGAGCTGGCCTGGCTGCTCGGCTGTTTGACGCCGCTCGGGTGGCTCAACCGCATGACCCAATTCAAGGAAAAGGCCGGCAAACAAAAGGACAATGCCGGGCTTGGCCTCTATGCCTATCCGGTGCTGATGGCGGCGGACATCCTTCTTTATAAGGCGACCCACGTGCCCGTGGGCGATGACCAGAAACAACATCTGGAGCTGGCGCGGGACATCGCCGGTGGGTTCAATCGGCAATTCAACGTCGATTATTTCCCGCTGCCGGAGCCGCAAATCTTTGGAGCGGCCACACGTGTGATGAGCCTTCGCGACGGCACCAAGAAGATGAGCAAATCCGACCTCTCGGACTATTCGCGCATCAACATGACCGACGATGCCGACACGGTCGCGCAAAAGATCAAGAAGGCCAAGACCGACACCGAGCCGCTGCCGGAATCGTTGGCGGGTCTTGAGGCGCGTCCCGATGCGGCGAACCTGCTCGGCATTTACGCGGCGCTGGCCGGCATCGCAACCGAGGCCGCCGTGATTCGATTCGCGGGGGCCGCGTTCTCCGCCTTCAAGGCCGAGCTCGTCGACCTCGCGGCTTCGGTGCTTGGCCCGATCGGCGCGGAAATGAAGCGCCTGATGCGGGAGCCGGCCTATGTCGATGCCGTCTTGCGGCGTGGCGCCGAACGCGCAAACGAGATTTCGCGTCATCATCTGTCGGAAATCCACACTATCCTCGGGTTGCTTCACCCTTAGCCGGGCAAGTTCCTGGCCGGGCATCGAAATTTCGGGCAGGAGCCGCCGCATTTTCCTTGCCGAGGCCCAGCGCGCGGCGCATAAGGAAAACGATCGAACCAAAACAAGCGCCGTGGCGCTATTGGCCGGCTCATCCCCGCTTCGATGCAAATCTATCTGCCCATCGCGGAGCTTTCCCTCGACCTGTTTGTGGTCACGGGGCTGGGTGGCGCGGTCGGTCTGCTTTCGGGTGCCTTCGGCATCGGCGGCGGGTTTCTGCTGACCCCGCTCCTGATTTTCCTGGGCGTGCCGGCCCCGGTTGCCGTCGCCACCGGTGCCAATCAGATTCTCGCCACGTCCGTCTCCGGGACATTGGCGCATTGGCGGCGGGGCAACGTCGATTTCGCGATGGGCGGTGTTCTGCTCGGCGGCGGCTTGGTGGGCTCCACGTTGGGCGTCTGGGCGTTTTCGGTGCTCAAGGGGATCGGGCAGGTCGACCCGCTCGTCTCGCTTGCCTATGTCGTCCTGCTTTCGGTCATCGGCGGGTTGATGCTCCTCGAAAGCCTGCGGGCCATGCGCAAACGCAGCCGGGCCGCGACCGGCAATCGCGCCAAGCGGCACCAACATTTCTGGCTGCACGCGCTGCCCCTGAAGCTCCGCTTTCGCCAATCGAAGCTTTATATCAGCGTGATCGCGCCGGTGGTGATCGGCCTGGTCGTGGGCTTGTTGGCGGCTCTGCTCGGCGTCGGCGGCGGGTTCATCCTGGTGCCGGCCATGATCTATCTGCTTGGCATGCCGACATCGGTGACGGTCGGAACCTCGCTCCTCTACATCTTGGTCGTGGCCGCGAACGTGACCTTCCTCCAGGCCTACCAGAACCAATCCGTCGATGTGGTCTTGGCCGGCCTTCTGGTGATCGGCGGGGTCGCGGGCACGGAGATCGGCGCCTGGATCGGCGCGCGGCTGCGCGGCGAGCAGATTCGCGGGCTGCTGGCGCTGCTGGCGCTGGGTGTGTCGGCGAAACTTTTCCTCGATCTCGTGGAAACGCCGATCGATCCGTATTCCCTGGCCGTTCTGTGGAAGGAATGATGACACGCCGTTCCTTCTCGTTGTCGGTGGCGCTGGCGACATTGGTCCACACGGCGACGGGACCGGCCGCGGGCCAACCGCTGGTGGCGGATTTGTCGAGCCATCTGGTGGCGATCACCACGGGCTTTGCCGGCACGCAAGTCTTGTTGTTCGGCGCCATCGAGGAAGAGGGCGACGTGGTCGTGCTCGTGCGGGGTCCGGGGACGGACACCGTCGTCAGGCGCAAAGGACGGTTTTGGGGCCTGTGGGTCAACCGCGCGGATGTGGCGTTCGCCGGGGTGCCGGCGTTCTACGCCGTGGCGAGCAGCCGGCCGCTCGATCAGGTCGCGCCGCCGACGGTGCGCGCGCGGTATCAGCTCGGCGTCGACCGCCTTCGTCTGTCGCCGGTGGACCCGGCCGCGGCGGGTGACATCGGCGCCTTCCGCGACGCCCTGATCCGGCAGAAACAGGAGAGCCGATTATTCGTGGCCGAAGTGGGCAAAGTCTCGTTCCTCGGCCAAAGGCTGTTCCGCACGCCGCTCGATTTCCCCAGCAACTTGCCCACCGGAGCCTATTCGGTCGAGGTTCTGCTTCTGCGTGGCGGGGAGGTTGTCGCGGCCCAGACGACCCCGTTGATCGTCAGCAAGGACGGGTTCAGCGCCGAGGTTTATGACTTCGCCCACGACCACGCCGCTTTTTATGGTTTGCTCGCCGTCGTTCTGGGTACGGTCGCGGGTTGGCTGGGCGGCGTTCTCTTCCGGCGGGCATGATCGGAGGCGGCATGGTCGATCGTCCGAAACAAGCGCAGCGTGTGTTCCTGCTGGTCGTCGACGACAGTGAGGAGATGCGTATCGCGCTGCGTTATGCCTGCCGCCGCGCGAAATCGACGGGCGGGCGCATCGCGTTGCTGGATGTGACCGAGCCGGCCGACGACCAGCATTGGGCCGCGGTCGGCGATTTGATGCGCCAAGAGCGCCGGGCCGACGCCGAACGGCGCCTGCAGGACCTGTCGACAATCGTCCAGGAAATGACCGGCACGACGCCGGTCCTTTACGTTTGCGAGGGCTCGCTGCGCGATGAATTGCTCAAACTTCTGGACGAAGAACCGAGCATTTCGATTCTCGTGCTGGGCGCCGGAACCGGGCCGGCGGGACCGGGGCCGCTGGTCTCCGCTCTGGCCGGCAAGATGTCGGGCCGGCTGCGGGTGCCGCTGATGATCGTGCCGGGCTTGCTTTCGGCCGAGGACATCGAAATCTTCGCCTAAGTTATTGGTCGTTGGCGGTACGGCCGGGCCGCCCGAATCTTCTGGTCGGGGTCTGCGGTTTGGCCGCGGTTTGGGGAGCCGGCTTGGCCTGGGGCGTGGCGGCTTTCTTGGCCGCCGGCGGCTTTTGGGTTGCCGCCGGTGCCGCCGGTGCCGCCTTTGCGGGCGCCCGGGGGGCGCTCTGAACGGCCCACATCAATTCGTTCTTGGCTGGCTTGACCGGGGCCGCGGCATCGGCCGAAAACACAATCGCCCCGGCTCCGGCGAAAGCGCAGATCAGCGCCTTGGTTACCTTACGCATCGTCGTTACCCCTTTTGTGCCCGAGATGGTCAGGCGCGCGTGCCGCCGACGGTCAGGCTTTCGAGCAGCATCGTGGGTTGCCCCACGCCGACGGGCACACCCTGTCCTTCCTTGCCGCAGGTACCCACGCCGAGGTCGAGCTTGAGATCGTTGCCCACCATCGTCACCTTGGTCAGGGCATCGGGGCCGTTGCCGATCAAAGTCGCGCCCTTCACCGCCTGCCCGACGCGGCCATCCTCGATGAGATAAGCCTCGGAGGCCGAGAACACGAATTTCCCGGACGTGATGTCGACCTGCCCGCCCCCGAAATTAACCGCGTACAGCCCGCGTTTGACCGAGCGGATGATTTCCTCAGGCTCGTGTTTACCGGGCAGCATATAGGTGTTGCGCATGCGCGGCAGCGGATGGTGGGCGAAGCTTTGGCGCCGACCGTTGCCGGTCGGCCGCACGCCCATCAGGCGGGCGTTCTGACGGTCCTGCATGAAACCGACGAGAATGCCGTCCTCGATCAGGGTCGTGCATTCGGTCGGCGTGCCCTCATCGTCGATGGACAACGAGCCGCGGCGGTCCTGCATGAGACCGTCATCAACGACGGTGACGCCGGGCGCAGCGATGCGTTTGCCCATAAGGCCGGCGAACGCCGAGGTTTTCTTGCGATTGAAATCGCCTTCCAGCCCGTGACCGATCGCTTCATGCAGCATGACGCCGGGCCAGCCGGGTCCCAGAACCACCGGCATTTCACCGGCTGGCGCCGGCACCGAGGACAGATTGACAAGCGCCTGGCGGAGCGCCGCATCCACCTGCCCCCGCCAATAGTCGGGCGCGAACATGCGTTCATAAGTGACGCGGCCGCCGGTGCCTTCGCTGCCCTGCTCCTGCCGGTCGCCTTCACCCGCGATAATCGATACGTTCAGCCGCACCAGCGGTCGCAGATCGGCCGCGCGGTGCCCGTCGCCGCGCACGATCTGCACGGCCTGCCACTCGCCGGAAAGCGATGCCATCACTTGGCGCACGCGCGGATCCTTGCCGCGGGCATAGGCGTCGATGTCGGCCAGCAACTTGACCTTGGTCGCGAAATCGACGAGGCCGAGGGGGTTGGCATCGGTATACAACACGCGGTTGGTCCCGATGGGCGGGGCCGCCAGTTTGCCGCCCTTGCCCGTGCGCACCGCCTGCACGGTGGCGCTGGCGCGGCGTATCGCGGCTTCGGACAGGTCGGAGGCATGGGCGAACCCAACGGTTTCGCCGGCAACGGCGCGCAATCCGAAACCCTGAGTCGTGTCGAAGCTGGCGCTTTTCAGGCGGCCGTCGTCAAAGGCGAAACTTTCGGACTGCCGATATTCCAGGAACAGCTCGCCGTCGTCGGTTCCGCGCAGGCTTTCGCCGACCAGGCCCTCGATGCGGCCACGGTCAAGCCCGGCCTGGGTAAAAAACAGATCGTCGGTCGTTCTGAGGGCGCTCATGGTCGAATCCTTTCCCGCTCGCGGGTTCCGCTTGGTGGGGTGGCGGTTGATTACGCTTTAGGATAATCCTTCGGCGGCCGGAATGCAGCCGGCTATCGTTCAACTTCCTCTTACCCGGCGCATCCCTTGACCCATTGGCGGGATCATCCCCTTCGGCAGTCCTTGACCGACGAGGTCCATGCCCGGCCGGCCTCCGCACTGGCACCGCCCGAGCGGGTTTCGCACATCGCCATGGTTTCCGGCGAGGAGGGTGCCGCCGCCGACCGGACCCATCTCGCCGTCTTGTGCCGGCGTTTCGGCGTTGCCGAGCCGCCCGTGGGCGCCAACCACTTTTTTCAGGATTTCGGCGATTTTCGGATGAAATGGGAACGCCATGCCGAATTCTGCACTTATACGTTCTTTCGGCGCGGTCCGTTTTCCGATCCGTTCGCCGAACCGGCCATTGCCTGCGCGCCCGCCGATTGGTTGGAAGCTCTGCCCGGCAGCCGGCTGGTGGCGATAAACGCCGCCTTCATGAAGGGCCAATCCAGCGTCCCTGCCCCCGACGAAGTCGGAATCTGGTTCGAACCCGAATTTTTGGCCGGCAGCCAGCCAGCCGATGGCCTGGCCGAGGTTTGGACCGATTTCCGGATTCATCAGGATGGCTTCGGCCATGTCCTGGTCCGCGACCGCGGTTTGCGTCCACGCCAGGCGGGACGGCTGGCGCAGCGGCTGTTGGAGATCGAAACTTACCGGATGATGGCGTTGCTTGCGCTGCCCTTGGCGCGGGAAGCCGGTCCGAGAGTTACCGCGGTCGAGCAGGCGCTGGCGGACATCACGGAATCTCTGGCTCGAATCCAGAGCCTTGCCGACGAGCAGTCGTTGCTGGTTCGGTTGGCGACGCTGGCCGCCGAACTCGAGCGCTTTGTCGCCGCCAACGGTTATCGTTTCGATGCCGCCCAAGCCTATTTTGGCCTGGTCGAGCGGCGCATCGTGGAATTGCGCGAGCGGCGCACCGAGGGCGTACAGACAATCGGCGAATTCATGGAACGCCGGCTGGTGCCCGCGATGCGCACCTGCAAGGCCGTCGCCGAACGGCAGGAGGCCGCGGCCGACCGCTTGGCGCGCGCGTTGACCTTGTTGCGTACGCGCGTCGAGATCGGCGTCGAGGCGCAGAGCCGCGATCTGCTTCAATCCATGGATCGCCGGGCGCGGCAACAATTGCGGCTGCAGCAGACGGTTGAGGGGCTATCGGCGGCGGCAATCAGCTACTATGTGGTCGGACTTGTTGCTCACGCAATCAACGGCATGGCCTCCTTTGGCGTTCACATCGACCCCGAATTCGGAACCGCTATCGCGATCCGTTCGTGATTGCGGGTGTATGGATTGGCCTCAGGCGGCGCCGGCTCGATCTTGATCGGCAGCCCACCTGACGCCGGCGCACGGCAGCTCGCGACGATTCGCCGCAGCCGGCCGCAAGTCGGGATCGTCAACATGGTTGAGCCACACCCAACAGGTAGTGTATTTTCACAAGGGGCTGTTGCGCTGCGGGGGAAAGTCGAAGCGATTACGGCCGTAACGGCCGCGGGGCGCTTCCCGACCCGCCGCGGAACATTCGGGATTTCAACGACAACCAGGGACGGACGAGAGACATGCGGTTGATCACAAAAGGCTCCGTTTTGGGGGCTCTGGCGGCGCTGGGGTTGTCGGCCACCGCGGCGTTGGCGGGCGAGCCGCTGCCTTGGCAAATGGGTCTCCAACCGGCGGCGACCAACGTCATGCAGGACCTCGTGACCATGCATGACGGGCTGTTGATCCTCATTACGCTCATTTCGCTCTTTGTCCTTGCCCTGCTTCTCTATGTCGTGGTGCGCTTTAACGAGAAGTCCAACCCGGTTCCTTCCAAGACCACGCACAATACCCTCATCGAGGTTCTGTGGACGGTGATTCCCATCCTGATCCTCGTGGCGATCGCGGTTCCGTCGTTCCAGCTTCTCTACTTCGCCGACCGCTCGGCGAACCCGGAGATGACCCTGAAGGCGATCGGGCATCAGTGGTACTGGAGTTATGAATACCCCGATCACGACAACCTCACCTTCGATTCGCGCATCATCCGCGACGAAGACTTGAAGCCCGGACAGAAACGTTTGCTCGAAACCGACAATCGGGTCGTCCTCCCGGTGGACACCGATATCCGCATCCTGACGACGTCGACCGATGTCATTCACGCCTTCGCCATTCCCGCAGCGGCGATAAAACTCGACGCCAACCCCGGCAAGATCAACGAGACCTGGGTGCGGTTCAACCGCCCCGGCGTCTATTACGGACAATGTTCGGAGTTGTGCGGCGTCAATCACGGTTTCATGCCGATCGCCATCGAAGTCGTGGCCAAGGCCGCCTTCCCGACCTGGGTCGCCCGCGCCAAGAGAGAATTCGCCAGCAATACCGGCACGACGAATACGCGCGTGGCGCGTCTCGCCGAATAGCCCACGATTTCGGATTTGGAGGAACGGTTCAATGGCTGCTAACACCGGACACGCCCACGCCGAACACGCGCATCCGACGGGGTGGCGGCGTTTCGTCTATTCCACCAACCACAAGGACATCGGGACGATGTACCTTGTGTTCGCCATCGTCTTCGGACTGATCGGCGGCCTGATGTCCGTGCTCTTCCGCCTGGAGCTGATGCAGCCGGGCAACCAAATCCTCGGCGGCGATCATCAACTCTTCAATGTTCTGATCACCGCCCATGGCCTGATCATGGTGTTCTTCCTGGTCATGCCGGCGATGATCGGCGGGTTCGGAAACTGGATCGTGCCAATCATGATCGGCGCGCCCGACATGGCTTTCCCGCGCATGAATAACATCAGCTTCTGGCTGCTGATTCCGTCCTGCATCCTGCTTGTCGGGTCGAGTTTGACCGGCATGGGCGCGGGCACGGGCTGGACGATCTATCCGCCCCTGTCCAGCATCGGCCATCCCGGCGCAGCGGTGGACATGGCGATCCTGGCGCTGCATCTGGCCGGCGCGTCCTCGATCCTGGGCGCCATCAATTTCATCACGACGATCTTCAACATGCGCGCGCCGGGCATGACCCTGCATAAGATGCCGCTGTTCGTGTGGTCGATATTGATCACCGCGTTCCTGTTGCTGCTGTCGCTGCCGGTGCTGGCGGGCGCAATCACAATGCTGCTGACGGACCGCAATTTCGGGACGACCTTTTTCGCCCCCGATGGCGGCGGCGATCCGGTCCTGTTCCAGCATCTCTTCTGGTTCTTCGGACATCCCGAGGTCTACATTCTGATCCTGCCCGGCTTTGGCATGATCAGCCAGATCGTGTCCACGTTCTCCAAGAAGCCGATCTTCGGCTACCTCGGCATGGCCTACGCCATGGTTTCCATCGGGTTCATCGGCTTTATCGTGTGGGCGCACCACATGTATACGGTGGGCATGGATGTCGATACGCGCGCCTATTTCATGGCCGCGACGATGGTTATCGCGGTGCCGACCGGCGTGAAAATCTTCAGCTGGATCGCCACGATGTGGGGCGGCTCCATCCAGTTCAAGACCCCGATGTTGTTCGCGATGGGCTTCATCTTCCTATTCACCGTCGGCGGTGTCACGGGCATCGTATTGGCCAGTTCCGGCGTCGATCTGGTGCTGCACGACACCTATTACGTTGTCGGGCACTTCCACTATGTTTTGTCCTTGGGCGCGGTGTTCTCCATCTTCGCGGGTTTCTATTATTGGTTCCCAAAGATGTGCGGCCGCCAATATTCCGAGACCCTGGGCAAGCTGCATTTCTGGACCCAGTTCATCGGCGTCAACCTGACGTTTTTCCCGATGCATTTCCTGGGTCTGGCCGGCATGCCGCGGCGTATCCCGGACTATCCCGACGCCTTCGCCGGGTGGAACCTGGTGGCGTCCTGCGGCTCCCTGATTTCTTTCGCCAGCACGTTGTTGTTCATCTACATGATTTTCCACACCCTGACCTCGGGACGCCGGGTTGCCGAAAATCCGTGGGGTAAAGGGGCGACAACCCTGGAATGGACCGTGTCGTCCCCGCCGCCCTTCCACACCTTCGAGGAACTGCCGCGTATCGCCGGCGGTTCCCACCACTGACCCGGCGCGCCGGGTCTTAGGACGGCACGGCGATGGCGGTGCTCAAATCCTCGGTTGAGGCAGGCACCGCCGACGCGGAGGCCGGGGAAGCCAGCGTCGGCGATTATGTCGCCCTGCTCAAGCCGCGGGTGATGTCGCTGGTGGTGTTCACGGGTGTGGCCGGTATGATCGCCGCGCCCGGCGCCATTCATCCGCTGCTGGCCGTCGTCGCCATTCTGTGCATCGCCGTGGCCGCGGGCGCTTCCGGCGCAATCAACATGTGGTACGACCGGGATATTGACGCGTTGATGCAACGAACCCGCGAACGCCCGATTCCGGCGGGGCGCATGCAGCCCGGCGACGCGCTCGGTTTTGGCATCGTGCTGGCGGTCGCCGCGGTTGCGGTCATGGGCTTGGCGGTCAACCACGTTGCCGCGGCGCTGCTGGCCCTGTCGGTGCTGTTCTATGTTTTCGTCTACACGATGTGGCTGAAGCGGCGCACGCCGCAGAACATCGTGATCGGCGGCGCCGCGGGCGCCTTTCCGCCGGTTATCGGTTGGGCGGCGGTTTCCGGCGATGTTACTTTGGTGCCGCTGGCGCTGTTCGCCATCATCTTCATGTGGACGCCGCCGCATTTCTGGGCGTTGGCGCTCTACCGGGCCGACGACTACAGCCGGGCCGGAATCCCGATGCTGCCGGTCGTCGCCGGCGTCAAGGAGACCAAGCGTCAGATCGTCCTTTATACGCTGCTGCTGCTGCCCCTTTCCCTGACGCCGGCTTTCCTTGGCGCGGCCGGATGGGTCTACGCAAGCGGCGCCGTCGTCCTCGGGACCTTTTTCCTGATCGGCGCTTGGCGCGTTTGGTGGGATGAAACCGATGCGTCGGCCCGCCGGTTGTTCGGGTATTCAATCCTCTATTTGTTCGTATTGTTCGCTCTTCTGATGGTCGATCACGCTCCGGCGTCCGGCTTGCTCGGGTAGACGGTCGCAGATGACAGTCGAGACCGATTTAATGAACCTGAAACAACAAAAACGGCTGCGCGCGAAAAACACGGCGCTGGCCCTTGTCCTGGCCGGGTTGGTTTTTCTGTTCTATGCGATCACGGTCGTGCGGATGGGCGGACAATGACCAAGAACGTGGCCCGCGGCGGCTCATCCCTCGGCCGCCGCAAGGCGGTGACGGCGTGGTCGTCGGCCGCGCTGGTTGCCGGCATGATCGGCCTAAGTTTTGCCGCGGTTCCGCTTTATCGGTGGTTCTGCCTGGCGACCGGTTGGGACGGCACGCCGGGACGCGCGGTCGCCGCGCCCGGAGCCGTCGGCGACCGTGTTTTCACCGTCCGGTTCGACGGCGACGTGTTCCCCGGCCTGCCCTGGACATTCGGGCCCGAAAAACGCCAGATCCGCGTGCAGGTCGGCCAGGAGACTCTCGCCTTCTTTCGCGCCCAAAACGATGCCGCAATCGCGATCACGGGTTCGGCTACCTTTAACGTGACGCCCGAACAGGCCGGCCGTTACGTCAGCAAGATCGCATGTTTCTGTTTCAGCGAACAAAGGCTGGAGCCGGGTCAGGTTGTGGACATGCCGGTATCGTTCTTCATCGATCCCGACATTGCCGCCGACAAGGATTTGAAGAACCTCGACGCCGTGACGTTGCACTACACGTTTTTCCGCGCCAAAAGTGACAGCGGCACGGCGACGGGCGCGCTCGATTTGTCGCGTTATGCACTATCTTCGACAGCTAGCGAAACGACGTCAGGGCCGCTGACGGCCGCAAGGGAATAAGGGGAGATTTCGACATGGCCGACGCACACGCCACCGCACGCAAACATCCCTATCATCTGGTCGACCCCAGCCCGTGGCCAATCATCGGTGCTATCGCGGCCCTGATTTTGGCCGTGGGCGCCATCATGTACATGCACGACAGCGGCGGCTGGGTGATGACCATCGGCTTCATCGGCGTCGGGTACACGATGTGGGGCTGGTGGCGCGATGTGGTCAAGGAGGCCGCGTTTGAAGGGCATCACACACCGGTGGTGCAGCTCGGCCTCCGTTATGGCATGGCCTTGTTCATCGCCTCGGAGGTGATGTTCTTTGCCGCCTTCTTCTGGGCCTTTTTTAATGCGTCCCTGTTCCCGACCGAGGCGACGGGCAATCAATGGCCGCCGCAGGGCGTCTCCGTCTTCAACGCATGGGACATCCCTTTTCTCAATACCCTTATCCTTCTGACCTCGGGCGCGACCGTCACCGCCGCGCATCATTACATCTTAGAGGGTGACCGCGAACGCACCGTGTTGTGGCTTGGCCTGACCATTCTTCTCGGCCTCTCCTTCACGGGTTTTCAGGCCTATGAGTACATCCATGCGCCGTTCAACTTCAAAGACGGGATCTATCCCACGACCTTCTTCATGGCGACCGGCTTCCATGGATTCCACGTCATCGTCGGGACAACTTTCCTGATCGTCTGTTTCTTCCGCGCCCAAGCCGGGCATTTCAAGCCGGACCATCATTTCGGTTTCGAGGCGGCGGCCTGGTATTGGCACTTCGTCGACGTAGTGTGGGTGTTCCTGTTTAGCTGCGTTTATTGGTGGGGTGCCGGCAACGCCCCGGTGCATCAATAAGGTGGTCGGCATCATTCGCGCGTGATCGAGCCACCCTTTCCGCATATCGGGGCACTGAATGCAGGGTTCCTGTGTCGGTGCCCCCGCTGCGGGAAGCGGCGGCTGTTTGCCGGCTTTGACCGTCGTGGAGCATTGTGATGCCTGCGGCCTCGATTTGAAGGCCGCCGATAGCGGCGACGGGCCGGCGGTTTTCATTATCCTGATTCTTGGTTTCATCATCGTCGGAATGGCGCTGGTCATCGAAGTCCGCTATCAGCCGGCGATGTGGATTCACGCAATGATCTGGCCGCCGCTCATCATCGGCGGGGCGCTTGGGATGTTGCGGCCGTTCAAGGCAACGATGATCGCGCTGCAGTACAAACATCGACGAGACGACTACACCCCGCGGTGATCGCGTCATGCAGCCTCGCGCCCATGGCGCCGTTCGTCACTGATATGATGCGAAAATGACAAAACACGACGGACAGACCACGACCCAGCCTTCAATGCTGTGGCTAACGGTCGCGGCATTGACTGGCTTTGCGATCCTGGCCGGCCTGGGGACCTGGCAGGTCAATCGGCTTGCCTGGAAACAGAGCGTGATCGCGAACATCCAAACCCGGATCGCGATGCCGGCCGTGCCGCTTCCCGCGGGCGACGCGTTGGACCCGGACGCGTGGCAATATCGGCGGGTCTGGGTGCGAGGACGTTTTCTCCACGAACACGAGATGCATGTCCTGGCCCACACCCAGCGCGGCAATGTCGGATATGACCTGATCACGCCCCTGCTGCGCGAGGATGGCGGGTATGTCTTGGTCAACCGTGGCTGGGTACCCCAGGCGAAGAAGCAGCAATCCTCGCGCCCGCAAAGCCTCGATTCCGGGGTCGTTGTTATCGAAGGCATCGCGCAAAAAGGGTGGGCCCAGGCGTTTTTCGTTCCCGACAACAATCCCGTCCAAAATCTGTGGTTTTTTGGGGACACCCCGGCGATGGCGGCCAATGCCGGTATCACGGCGCCGCGGATTTTCGTGGAAGCCGCACCCTATCCCGACCCAACCAAGTTGCCGCTGGGCGGGCAGACCAGGCTCGACATCCCCAACAATCACCTGCAATACGCCATCACTTGGTACAGTTTGGCGGCGATCCTGGTCGTATTCTATATTTTGATTTACCGTCGGCGCGCCGGTTAAAGCTCCGCCGGCGGCAACCTCAGCCCAGCGGTTCAGAATGTTGTCCCCTTCCTCGTATAAAGCTCTGGAAGGCCGGTTTGCCCGGCTAACCGTCTTGCGTGACGCCGCCGCAGTCCTGCAATGGGATATGGCGACGATGATGCCCGAAGGCGGGTCGGAGGCGCGCGGGGAGCAGCTCGCCACGCTCAAGGTAATGAGCCATGAAATCCTGACCGATCCGGCGTTGGCCGACGATTTGGGCCGCGCGGAATCGGAGACCGGGCTCGATGCCTGGCAGCAAGCCAATCTGCGCGAGATGCGCCGAGCCTGGCTTCACGCGGCCTCGGTTCCCGGCGATCTGGTCGAGGCCGTGTCAAAGGCCGTCTCGCGCTGTGAAGTCCAATGGCGGCGGGCGCGGGCGGAAAATGATTTCGCGGGGTTGCGCCCGGCTTTGGACGAGGTGCTCAACCTGGTGCGGCAGCAGGCGACCATCAAGGCCGAACGCCTCGGGCTGTCGACTTATGACGCGCTGCTCGACGAATACGAACCGGGGCTGCGCACGCCCGCCATCGATCGCATCTTCGACGACTATGCGGCCTTCCTTCCCAGTTTCCTGGCGAAAGTGGTCGAACGTCAGGCCAGGAACCCGCCCTTGGCACCCGTAAAAGGCCCCTTTCCGGCTGCCGATCAGCACAAGCTCGCCCTGCGCCTGATGACCGCGCTTGGTTTCGATTTCGATCATGGCCGGCTGGACACGAGCCATCACCCGTTTTGTGGCGGTGTCCCCGACGATGTTCGCATCACGACGCGTTGGAACGAATCGGATGTGACGCAAGGGATGATGGGTGTGGTGCATGAAACCGGCCACGCCCTTTACGAACGCGGGTTGCCACGGCGCGGACAATATCAGCCGGTCGGCCAGGCACGAGGGATGGCGGTTCACGAGAGCCAGTCACTGTTGGTCGAGATGCAGGTCTGCCGCAGCCCGGAATTCATTCGATACCTGGCGCCCCTGCTGGCCGAGGCCTTCGGCGCCTCGCCGGCCTGGGAGGGCGACGATCTGACGCGCCGCCTTTCGCGGGTCAAGCCCGGTTTGATTCGTGTCGATGCCGACGAGGTCACCTATCCCGCTCATGTGATCTTGCGCTATCGCCTCGAGCGCGCCCTGCTCGGCGGTTCGCTGGCGCTGGGCGATCTGCCGGGGGCCTGGAACGACGGCATGCGCGCCCTGCTCGGCATCGTTCCGCCCGACGATAGCGATGGCTGTTTGCAGGACATCCACTGGCCGGGCGGCGCCTGGGGATATTTCCCGTGTTACACGCTGGGCGCGATGATGGCCGCTCAGCTCTATGCGGCGGCCGCGCGCGCGATCCCCGATTTGCCCAGGCTGATCGAACGGGGCGACTTCGCGCCGCTGTTCGCCTGGCTGCGCCGCCACGTGCATGAGAAGGGTTCGGCGCTGTCGGCGGAAGAGATTCTTGCGGAAGCCACCGGACGACCTCTCGACCCCGAGATATTCAAGAACCACCTCGCGCGCCGTTATCTGGGCGAAGTTCTCGTCGCCTGACCGCCGGGAAGGACTGATCGCCTTCGATGCGCCGGCCGCTGTTCATCGTTCTTGCGATCCTGGCCGTCGTTGTGGCGGCGTGGAGCGGCGCATGGTTCTACGTTGCCGGCCGGATCCAAGGCGGGTTCGAAACCTGGGTCGAGACGCAGCGTGAAAATGGCACCGCGGTCGAATACGGCGTGGCCGCGGTCTCCGGGTATCCCTGGCGCTGGCAGATGCGGATCGATGGTCCGGTCGCGCGGAGCGCGGCGCCGGTGGCCTGGGAATGGCAGGGTGAGTCGATCCTCGCGGAGCTTCTTCCCTGGCGGCCCGATCGGATAGCGCTCACCTTTCCTGGACTTCATCGCCTGTCGATTACGCGGGACGGAGCCATTCTACCGGTGGCTGGGCGCGCTGACTCACCGCGTGGCGAACTGCGGTTGGGTGCCAACGGCCTGATCACGGCATTGGAGTTGGACCTTGGCGGCCTTGAGGTGGCGCTCGCCCGCGGCGTCGATGTTCCGGAGCGCATTCGGGCCGACCGGGCCGGGATGACGGTGTTGTTGCCGCCGCCTTCTCCAGACCGGCCGCCGCACCTCTCGCCGAGCCTTGAGGTCGTTCTTGCCGCGGAGAAGGTGACCTTCCCGGACGGGTCCGGCGTCGCCCTCGGCGCCGCGATCGGTGTGGTGGGCGTCGAGGCGAGCCTTATGGGTGTGATCCCGCCTGGACCGGGCGATCAAGGGCTACGGGCGTGGCGGGACGACGGCGGCACGGTCGAACTCAAATCGCTTCGCCTGGTGTGGGGAAAGCTCGACCTCGCCATGAATGGCACGCTCGCCCTCGATGGTGAAATGCGGCCGCTGGGCGCGCTTACCGCCGTCATTCGCGGTTATGCCGAAACGGTCGATGTGCTGGTCGCGCGCGGCCTGCTCCGCGCCAATCAGGCGGCGGCGGCAAAATTAGTGTTTGGCCTCATGGCGCGCACCCCGCCGGAGGGCGGCCCGCCTCAGATCAACGTGCCGGTCGCCGCCCAAGACGGGACGTTGTCACTTGCCGGTTTTCCGATCGCGGCCTTGCCCCGGCTTGTCCTGGAATAGCGGGTTTCGATCAAGCCTGTTTGGCCTCGATCAGGCTGCGCCGGATGGCGCGGGTGCGCGTGAAAAGTTCCTGCAGCTTTTCGCCTTCGCCCCAACGAATCGCGCGCTGCAAGGCGGCCAAGTCCTCGGTCAGGCGACCCAGCATTTCGAGGACCGCCTCGCGGTTGTTTAGGAAAATATCGCGCCACATGACCGGGTCGGAAGCGGCGATGCGGGTGAAATCGCGGAACCCGCCTGCCGCGAATTTGATGACATCGGCGTCGATATGGCCTTCGAGGTCGGTGGCCGTGCCGACGATGGTGTAGGCGATCAGATGGGGAAGGTGGGAGGTCATGGCCATGACCTGGTCGTGGTGTCGGGCTTCCATGATCTCGACATTCATCCCGCACCGGCGCCACATATCCGCGACGCGGTTCACGGCCGTTTCATCGGTTCCGGGCGGCGGCGTCAGGATGCACCAACGATCACGGAACAGATCGGCAAAACCGGCTTCGGGGCCGGAATGTTCGGTCCCAGCCACCGGGTGCCCCGGCACCAGATGTACACCCGCCGGAACCAATGGCCCGACATCGCGAATCACCGATTGTTTGACCGATCCGACATCGGTGAGGATGGATCCGGCCTTCAGATGGGGCGCGATGGCCGCGGCGATGTCGCCATAGGCTGACAACGGGGTGCAGATCACAACGAGATCGGCGCCGGCGACCGCCGCTTCGGGTGTACCGTGCAGGCTGTCGGCGAGGTTCAGGTCGCGCACTTTTGTCCGGGTTGACTCGCTGCGCGAGTGGACGGCGATGTGCCCGACAAGCCCCTCGCGGCGCAGGACACGCGCCAACGACGAGCCGATCAGCCCGATGCCAATCAGGGCGACGCGGTCGAAAAGCGGGCTCATCGTGCCCGGAACGCGGCGAGCGCGGTGGCGACGGCTTGCATTTCGTCCTCGCGGCCGATGGTGATGCGCAGGGCGTCGAGCAGGCCATAGGGTTCCAGCGCCCGGACGATGATGCCGCGCTCGTTGAGGAACCGGTTGGCCGCGGCTGCCGTATGGCGGCCTTCGCGGTCGAAATGGACGAGCACGAAATTGCCGACGCTGGGCGACACGACAAAGCCGTTGTCCCTGAGCCGGCCCGTGAGCCAGTCTCGCCAGGTGTCATTATGGACCCGCGCCCGGTCGGTGAATGCCACATCATCCAGCGCCGCGATGGCCGCCGCCTGAGCCGCCGAATTGACGTTGAACGGCGGGCGGACGCGGTTGAGAACATCGGCGATCGCCGGCGGGCAATAGACCCAACCCAGTCGCAGCCCACCCATGGCATAGATCTTCGAGAAGGTCCGCGTCATGACAACATTGGCGGCGGTGGACACCAGTTGAATGCCGGGTTCGTAGTCATTGCGCCTGACGAACTCGGCATAGGCGGCGTCGATGACGAGCAGCACGTTTTCCGGCAATTTGGCGTGGAGCCTGCGGACCTCCTCGTCGGTCAGGTAGCTTCCCGTCGGATTGTTCGGGTTGGCGAGAAAGACGATTTTCGTCTTTGGCCCGACCTTCGCCAGCAGCGCGTCGACATCGGTGCAGTAGTGGGTCTCCGGCGCCGTCACCGGGCGAGCGCCCGCCGCCAAGGCCGCCACCGGGTACATGACGAAGCCATATTGGCTGTAAAGCACCTCGTCTCCGGGACCGGCGTAGGCTTTGGCCAGCATCGCGAGCAGTTCGTCGGAGCCGTTGCCGCAGACGATGGCCTTGGCGTCCAGGCCGTGGTGGCGGGCGAGCGCCTGCCGCAGGTCTGCGGCGGCGCCGTCGGGGTAGCGATACATCCGCTCGGCCATGGCCGTATAGGCGGCCACGGCCCGAGGGCTGGGGCCC
Source organism: Rhodospirillaceae bacterium (assembly GCA_009694125.1). Taxonomy (GTDB): domain Bacteria; phylum Pseudomonadota; class Alphaproteobacteria; order CACIAM-22H2; family CACIAM-22H2; genus SHVT01. The sequence goes on from SHVT01000011.1 coordinate 25,383, forward strand.
AGAGCGCTCTCGTTGGACGCGAGTTTGATGACTTGCTTTATGCCGGGCAGCGACGACTTGCCGCCGACGTAAGGCTCAAGCTCCATGATCCCGGGGCGCGGCGTCGGCGGTGTCATGATTCAGACCGTGTCGGGGCCGAGCAACTCGGCGGCGCTCAAAGGCGCCGCGCAGGCGCCGAGCGGGATGATGCGTTTGATCGCCGAGCCGGGTTGTTTGACCAGGGCGGCCAGCCGCGAATCGCTCGGGGCGACATAGGCGGTCACTTCAACCCAATTCTGCCACAGCAGCGGATCCTCGCTGACGCGCAGGGCGGCGAAGACCCTCGGGGCAAGACCGGCCTCGGTCAGCGCCGTGTGTAGGCGCGCCCGGCTGATCTCGCCTTCGGTCTCGATCACCAAGAACGCATGGTCGCGGCCGGTCGGCTCCGGCCAATGCGCGGCGATGACCAGGGCGGATTTGTCTTCGCGTCCGTTGGCGGTGCCGGCGAAGGGCAGACGGGCGACGATTCGCGGCGCCTTCTTTTCCTCGGCCAGAAGCGTCCTCCACCAAGGATCGGCCTCGCCATCCTCGGGCTCGGGCAGCACGCCGACCGCGGCGGCGCCCTCCATCACTGCACGCACGACCTGGCGCACGGAACGGTACTGAACGATCGGCGTGCGCCCGCCGAAATGATCGCGCGCTAAATCGCGATACCCATCGGCGGCGTCCGCTTCATAGACGGCCACCGAAAATGGCCCCTGCAGCCCAACCAGCGCCGACATCAATTGCCGCCAGATGTTAACCAATACGGGACGGGGGAGCGGACCTCGATGCCGCTTCACCAGGCGGCGCAGCACGGAGGCCTCGCGGCCGGGCCGAAAACGGCTCCCGCCATCGGCTTCCTTAAGAGCGGCGATTCGCTGGACGACCTCGGTCCGACGCATCAGCAGGTCGTGCATGGCGTCGTCGATGTCGTCGATCTGCCGCCGCAGGTCTTCAAGCGATGTCTGGATGACCGTCATTAAGCGTTTTCGCACAATGCGACGGGTGATGAATAGTACTCCGCGGTGCCGCCAAAAGCAAAGTAAAAGCCGCGCCGAGTTGGCTGTCGACGACCTTGCCCTAGACCCCCGCCTATGCCAGCTTGCCGGCCTTAGCCCGCTGCACAAGCGATCCTTTCGGAAGCCAGAAAGATGGCCCAACTGCAACCGCGCCATCACAATCTTCACCTGCCCGGCGTGACTTTACCGGGGCATCGGTTCGCGATCGGCCCCGAAACGCCGCTGCGCCTCGATTGCGGCGTGAGTTTGTCGCGGCTGGACATTGCCTACCAGACCTACGGGCAGCTCAATGCCGACCGCAGCAACGCCATTCTCGTTTGCCATGCCTTGAGCGGCGATCAGTTTGTCATGGAGCGGCACCCGGTGACGGGCCGCGAGGGCTGGTGGGAAAATATGGTCGGCCCCGGGCTGACGCTCGACACCGACCGGTATTTCGTGATCTGTGCCAACGTCGTGGGCGGCTGCATGGGCACCACCGGCCCCAGCGACATCGACCCGGCGACGGGCAAACCCTATGGCCTGACTTTTCCCCTGATCACGATCGCCGACATGGTGCGCGCGCAAAAGCTTCTGATCGATCATCTGGGCATCGAATCGCTCTTTTGCGTCACCGGGGGCTCGATGGGCGGCATGCAGGCGTTGCAATGGGCGGTCAGTTATCCCGAACGGGTTTTCACTTGCGTGCCGATCGCGACCGCGGCCCGGCATTCCGCCCAAAACATTGCGTTCCACGAAGTCGGCCGCCAGGCGATCATGGCCGATCCCGATTGGTGCGGCGGCGATTACCTCGCTCATGACAAGCGGCCGCGGCGGGGGCTGGCCGTAGCCAGGATGGCCGCGCACATCACCTATTTGTCCGAGGCCACGCTGCACAGGAAATTCGGCCGCAACCTTCAGGATCGCCGCGAGGTCGCTTATGGCTTCGACGCCGATTTCCAGGTCGAAAGTTACCTTCGCCATCAGGGCAGCGCCTTTGTGGAGCGTTTCGACGCCAACTCCTATCTCTACATCACCCGCGCCATGGATTATTTCGACCTCGCCTCGGAACATGGCGGGATGCTCGCCAATGCCTTCCGCGGCACGAAATCGCGGTTCTGCGTGATCTCCTTTACTAGCGACTGGCTCTTTCCGACGACTCAGAGCCGGGAGGTCGTGCATGCCCTCAACGCCGTGGCCGCCAATGTCAGCTTCGTCGAAATCGCCACCGACAAAGGCCATGACGCCTTTCTCCTCGACGTGCCGGAATTCTTCGCCACATTCTCTGGTTTCCTCAACGGCGCTGCGGAACATCGCGGCGTGAAATAGATGGACGGAAACGCAGTGACGCGGCCCTCGACCATCCGCGTCGATCTTCAACTCGTTGCGGATATGGTGACGGCGCGCAGCCGCGTGCTCGATGTCGGCTGCGGCGACGGAGCGCTTTTGGACTATCTCGTGCATTTCAAGCAGGTGGATGGCCGCGGCGTGGAACTCAGCCAGGCCGGCGTCAATGCCTGTGTTCGCCACGGGCTGCCGGTCATCCAGGGGGATGCCGATACCGATCTCAAGGACTACCCCTCGGACGCCTTCGACTACGTCATCCTTAGCCAGACGCTGCAAGCGACACGCGACCCGCGAATCGTGCTGCGGCATCTTGTCCGCATCGGGCAGCGCGCGATCGTGTCTTTCTCCAATTTCGGGTTTTGGAGGGTGCGCTGGCATCTCGCCTGGCATGGGCGCATGCCGGTGGCGGAGGCGCCCGGACTGTATTGGTACGACACGCCCAACATCCATCCCTGCACGATCACCGATTTCGTCGATCTGTGCCGGGAGCTGGACATCGCCATCGAAAGCGGTCTGGCGCTGGATCGCCGCGGCCGCACGCGCCGGCTCAACTCGCCCGGCTTCTTCGCCAATCTGTTCGGCGAGCAGGCGGTGTTTTTGCTGCGCCGGCCTTAGCGAAATTTCAGACCGGCGCGCTGCGGCAAGATCGGACAGGGCTGCCCTCTGTCCTGCAGGGCCGCGACGATGGTCGGTGAAAACCAGGTCTCGACCACGTTCAGGGATTCCCTGAGAAATTCTGCGTCCGAAGGCGGCTGCGTTGGGATAAGGCTCCGCGCCTTGGCCAGCAGCTCCTCGTGTCGAGCGCGAGCTTCCTCGAAGCGGCCCGATTGAATGAGGTCGAAAACGATCTGAATGGGATACGCAAAGGGAATGTAGGTCTCGGATGTTTCCTCCCGGATACTCCTGTCATAGTACTCGGCGTCGGTTTCGTAGATCTTGGGAAAGGAACGGCAGGCCGGCCGATAAGTGCCGCCGCTCCAGGAATAGATGATTATTGGGGCAGGGTGGAAGGGACCTCCAAACCAATTTTACCAGTGGGTATCGTAGGCAAAGAGTTCGGGCCTACCGTCGCCGTCCAGATCTGAAAAGTTGTAGACCAATGCGATAGGGGTGATGTCGATTGAGGCGCGGTCGAGGCGATAAATGCGTATCCCGTGCGAAGACCCAGATCCGCCCGACCAATATAAGAGGAAAAGGACAGGCACGCCGTCGTGATTGATGTCGTGCCCCGTGGGCTCAACGATACTCAGGAAACGGTCCTCGTAACGCCTTCGAAACGTCAGCGTCACCCTGTCGGGGGATTCGACCCCGACTTGGTGCAATTCGAACTTCCGCCCGCTTTCGGTCTCCCAAATGAGGGCAAGGAAGGACGGCGTGCCATTCCGTCGAAACAAAACGTATTGTTCAAGTCTGTGTCCAGAGCCGCGCGTCTTTTCCAATTGCGCCAAGATGCCGGGTAGCCAGGACGGATTCTCATTCAACGCGTAGGTCAGAGCCCGCGGACCCGATCTTGCAAAATCGATGGACTCGGCACTGGGTTGCGCCAGCGCGGTAGTCGCGCACGGCACCTTGCCCACAACCGCATGGACTACCCCCAAAGAACTGTTCCCTTTGCGATTACGGACACGACTTTGCGGCAGAATTTTGGCGGGCGTTAGGTGAAATCGCGAGATCGGCCGACGCCCTGGATTGCCGGGGCTTGTTCGGCACGGCGGCGGCGTGGCGAGCGCACCGCCGAGGCGGCGTAAAGCTGCTTGCCGGCCTCCACCAAAACCACACCGGCGAAACCTGGGAACCAGCGCTGGCCGATCTGCTCCCAGGCCGACGCGGAGCCGAGCAGCACCCGCCGGCGGCTGGGCGGCACGAACAATGCCCCGGCATTTTCCAGGGGAGCGAACATCGTGTCGCGCAGCAGCCGCGACAGCTGGCCCGAGGAATAGGGTAGGCCGTGGCCGAAGGGCGTGCGGTCGGTGCGGGCCCAAATGCCGCGGCGGTTGGGCACAACCGCGATCAAGCGGCCGTCGCCCGACAACACGCGCCATATCTCGCGCAGCATCGGGCGTAGCTGTTCGCTGCATTCCACGGCATGGACCAACAACACGCGGTCGAAGGACAGGTCGGGAAAAGGCAGCTCCGTCTCGTCGGACAGCGCCACGATGTTGGGCGCGTCGGGCGGCCACCGCAGGACGCCTTGCCCCGCCGGCATCACCGAAACAACACGTTCGGCCTCCTCGCGAAACGGCAGGATGAAGGGAACCGGATAACCCAGGCCAAGTACGCGCATCCCCCGCACATCCGGCCACAATGCCCGCAATTGGCGACGGATCATGCGCCGCGCCACCTGCCCGAGGCTGGAGGCGTAGAAATCGCGAAGGTCGATAACATCGGTCCACATCGAGGTCAGTCTAGACCATCGAATGCCGCACGTGGTTCCCCTTACTGACGGGTCAAGGGCGAAGCCCTTGGGTTATTCGATCCAGGCGATACGCAGCAAATTGGTGGCGCCGGGTGTGCCGAAGGGCACGCCTGCGGTGATCGCCAGGGAATCGCCGCGTTTGGCAAAGCCTTCGCGCAGCGCGACGCGGCAAGCCTTTTGCACCATTTCGTCGATGCTATGCACGTCTTCGGTCTGGGCGTTGTGGATGCCCCAGGCGAGCGTCAGCCGCCGCGCCGTCGCAGGATTGGGGGTCAGCGACAGGATGGGGACCTCGGGCCTTTCGCGCGAGGCGCGGAGCGCGGTCGAGCCCGAGCTGGTGAAGGTCACGATGGCCGCCGTCGAAATCGTGTGCGCGACCTGCCGGGCGGCGGCGGTGATCGCGTCGGCCGCCGTGGCTTCGGGGTCGGCGCGGTCGGCGTTGAGGATGCGCCGGTGCAGCGGATCGGCTTCGACGCGGTGGATGATCCGGCTCATCACGGCCACCGCTTCGATGGGATATTGGCCGGCCGCGGTCTCCGCCGACAGCATCACCGCGTCGCCGCCATCGTAAACGGCGGTGGCGACGTCGGACGCCTCCGCACGGGTCGGCGATGGCGCATGCACCATCGAATCTAGCATTTGAGTGGCGACGACCACCGGTTTGCCGGCCCGGCGACAGGCCCGCACGATGCGTTTTTGCAGGATGGGAACGTCTTCGGTCAGCATCTCGACGCCCAGATCGCCACGGGCGACCATGACCGCGTCCGACAATTCGAGGATGGCGTCGAGATGCTCGATCGCCTGGGGTTTTTCCAGCTTCGCCAGGATCGACGCCCGGTTGCCGACCAGCTTGCGGGCCTCGGTGATGTCTTCGGGCCGCTGCACGAAGGACAACGCCACCCAGTCGATCCCCAGCGTGAGCGCATGGGCGAGGTCCTTGTGGTCCTTTGCCGTCAACGGGGAGACCGGCAACACAACATTGGGGACGTTAACCCCTTTGCGGTCGGATAAATCGCCACCCACGATGATTTCGGTTTCCGCGAAATCGATGCCGCACCGCGCCACGGTTAGGCGAACGCGCCCGTCATCGAGGAGCAGCTCCGTACCCGGCGTCAGGGCGGCGAATACCTCGGGGTGAGGTAGCGGCGCCCGACGTATGTCGCCGGGCTCGCGGTCGAGGTCGAGGCGGAAAGCCTGGCCGGCGGTCAGATGGACGAGACCCTCCCGAAACCGGCCGAGCCGCAGTTTCGGACCCTGCAGGTCCGCGAGGATGCCGATTGGCCGGCCGGTGCGTTTCTCCAGGTTTCGGATCGCCGCGAATCGCGCGGCATGGTCTTCGGCTGTGCCGTGGCTGAAATTAAGCCGAAAGACGTCCGCGCCTGCCTCGAAGAGATCCGCGATACGCCCCGGCGTTGAGCTGGCGGGGCCGAGCGTGGCGACGATCTTGGTATTGCGGAGGCGACGCATCCTTGGAGGACTCTAATCCTGCTGGCATGATGACGCATTGGATTTCGCGGCCCGGCAAATTCGAGGGCGCTGAGTTATAGTCGCGATAATGACCTCAGTTGCCGCATCGCCTTGGATGGAGGCCGCGCGGGAGCCTGTCGCCGTGCCGCCTCTGCTGGACGCGGATGAATCCCCCGCCGTCGAATGGGTGGCCGCCACCGGCACACTTCCCCTGGTGCTGGTCTGTGATCATGCCAGCCGGCGCCTACCCCGCGCCCTCGGCAATCTGGGCGTGATTGAATCCGAGCTGCGCCGGCACATCGCCTGGGATATCGGGGCGGCCGATGTCGCGCGATGTCTCGCCCGGCGCTTCGGCGCTGGGCTAGTCCTGACCGGCTATTCCCGCCTGGTCGTGGACTGCAATCGCTACTTGGACGATCCCGGCGCCTTCCCGGAAATCAGCGACGATGTGACGATCCGCGCCAATCAAAACCTGTCCGACGCGGCGAGACGGCAGCGGATCGATACTCTTTTCCACCCTTATCACGAGGCCATCTCGGCCCTTCTCTCCGGCTTTTCCCGGCAAGGGATCGTTCCCGCCCTGGTCTCGATCCACAGCTTCACGCCTGTGTTCAAGGGGTTCGAGCGGCCATGGCATGTCGGCGTGTTGTGGGATCGCGATCCGCGCATCGCCGTGCCCTTGATGCGACGCCTCGGCGATCGGGGTGATATGGCGGTGGGCGACAACCTGCCCTATTCGGCGCGCGAGCCACGCGGTTACACGATCCGCGAACATGCAGCGATTCGGGGGTGGCCACACGTCGCCGTCGAAATCCGCCAGGATTTGATCGACACCGGCGAGGGCGCCGCGCATTGGGCACAGTTGGTCGCGACCGCGTTGGCGCCGGTCCTCGACGACCCCACCCTATTTCGCGTGGAGCGGTATGGTTAACACCGCTGCCCCTCCCGCCCCGACGCGGTTTTGTGGTAAAGAAGGTGTATCAAGGCCCGTCCCACGGGCAATCAGGAGGATTCGATGAACGAACAGACCCGCATTGAGTTAGAAGCGGCGGCTTTTCGCAGCCTGGTCCAACACCTGCGTCAGCGCAGCGACGTGCAAAACATAGATCTCATGAATACGGCGGGGTTTTGTCGGAACTGCCTCGCCCGCTGGTATCGCGAGGCGGCGGCCACGCGCGGTCTGTCGGTTCCCGATCCGGAAGCGCGGGAAATGGTCTATGGCATGCCCTATGACGAGTGGAAGACCAAATACAACACGGAAGCCACGCCGAAGCAGAAGGAAGGCTTCGCCAAGGCGCCGAAGCACGATCACGACCACAAGCACTGAGGGCGCTTTATCCGGCGACGGGCCGGCGGCGTTCGCGGGGATGACAGAGCCGGTGTCGCCGGCTATATAGCCCCCTCACTCCCGACCCGAGGGCGGCATCATGGCGGACACCGGCAATATCTCTTCGCAGCGGCTCAAGTCTTTCGTGGATCGCATCGAGCGTCTGGAGGGGGAGCGTTCGGCCCTATCCGCCGATATCCGCGAGGTCTATTCGGAGGCGAAAGGGACCGGTTTCGATTCGAAAGTCCTGCGCCAGATCCTGCGCCTCAGAAAATTGGACAGCGCCGATCTCAAGGAGCAGGACGAACTCCTCGACCTCTACCGCCGCGCGCTTGGCCTATGATTGCGGCAAAGGCCGGCTGATCGAAGAGCCTCGGACGACATGACCGCAACCGAAACAGCTTCGCTCGAACCGGCCGGCGATTTCGTCCGCGACATCATACGAACAGACCTCGACGCCAAACGCCACACTAGAGTCGTGACGCGGTTTCCGCCGGAGCCGAACGGCTATCTCCATATCGGACATGCCAAATCCATCTGCCTGAATTTCGGCGTGGCGCGGGAATTCGGCGGCCAATGCCATCTACGCTTCGACGACACCAACCCCACGAAGGAAGACCAGGAATTCATTGACGCCATCGAGCGCGACGTGCGCTGGCTCGGTTTCGATTGGGGGCCTCATCTCCATCATGCCTCGGACTATTTCGAGCGGCTCTATGGCTGGGCCGAGACGCTGATCCAGGACGGCAAGGCCTATGTCGACGATTCATCGGCCGACGATATCCGCGCGCTGCGCGGCACGTTGACGGAAGCGGGGAAAAACAGCCCGTATCGCGACCGCGGCGTCGCTGAAAATCTCGATCTTTTCCGCCGCATGAGGGCTGGGGAATTTCCCGACGGGGCGCGGGTCTTGCGCGCGAAAATCGACATGACGTCGGGCAATATCAATCTGCGCGATCCGGTGATCTACCGCATCCTCCACGCCGCGCATCCACGCACCGGCAAGGCCTGGTGCATTTACCCGACCTACGACTTCGCCCACGGCCAGTCCGACGCGATCGAGGGGATCACGCATTCGCTGTGCACCTTGGAATTCGCCGACCATCGGCCGCTCTATGAATGGTTCCTCGACAATCTGCCGGTTCCGTCGCGGCCGAAGCAGCATGAATTCGCCCGGCTCAATCTCGGGTTCACGGTGCTGTCCAAGCGCTTCCTCACCGACCTGGTGCGACGGGGCGCGGTGAAGGGCTGGGACGATCCACGGATGCCGACGCTTGCCGGGCATCGCCGCCGCGGCGTGCCGCCCGCGGCCATTCGAGAATTCGTGAGGCGAATCGGCGTCGCCAAGGCCAACAGCGTGGTCGATGTCGGGATGTTCGAGCACGCCATCCGCGAGCTTCTGAACAAGACCGCGCCGCGCCGCATGGCCATTTTGCGTCCGCTCAAGGTGGTCATCGAGAACTATCCCGCGGACATCGTCGAGACGCTTGAAGCCCACAACAATCCGGAGGACCCGGGCGCCGGGAAGCGTCCCGTGCGCTTCGGGCGCGAAATCTATGTCGAGCGCGACGATTTCATGGAAAACCCACCGAAGAAATTCTATCGCCTGTCGCCAGGGCGCGAAGTCCGGCTGCGCTATGCCTATTTCCTGACCTGCCGTGAGGCGGTCAAGAATCCAGCGGGCGAGGTCGTTGAGCTGCGCTGCACTTATGATCCCACGACGCGCGGCGGCGATTCCCCCGATGGGCGAAAGGTGCAGGCAACGCTGCATTGGGTCGCGGCCGCGGACGCCATCCCGGCGGAGATTCGGCTTTATGGTCATCTGTTCATGCGGCCGGACCCGGGGGCCGACGGCGATTTCTTTGCCGACCTCAACCCCGAATCCCTGGAAATCCTGCGGGACAGCCTGATCGAGCCGGCCCTCGCCTCCGGCAAGATCGGTGAACCGGTGCAATTCGAGCGGCAGGGCTATTTCTGCGCGGACAACGATTCCACGCCGGAACGGCCGGTGTTCAACCGCACTGTCGGCCTTCGCGATAGCTGGGCGAAGGCCAAGGCCAGCTCAGGCGGTCCGACCTAATGGATTGTCAGCCGCCGGTCGTCGAAAGAGCGGGAAAGCCATCAAATTTTGCGTGATTATCTCAAGAATCCGATTGTCCCAGACAACGAACCGGGGCAGACTTCGATCAGTGCGAAACGCGAGTGTCTATTTTCGCGACGGATCGTACGGGAAGCGCCGGATTTCTGGGCGCTTGGAGGCATCCAACCACCGCATAGGGAGACCGCTTTATGATTACGCTCAATGTGAACGGGAAGAACTATAACGTCGACGTTACGCCCGACACGCCATTGTTGTGGACGTTGCGCGACAATATGGGCATGACCGGCACGAAATATGGCTGCGGCATTTCCGAATGCGGCGCCTGCACCGTGCACGTCAATGGCCAAGCCAAGCGTTCTTGCGTCACCCCGGCCGGCTCGGTCGTCGGCGCGCAGATCACCACCATCGAAGGCCTGTCGGCCGATAGCAGCCACCCGGTCCAAAAGGCGTGGATCGAGCTGGACGTGCCGCAATGCGGCTATTGCCAATCGGGCATGATCATGGCGACCGCGGCGCTGTTGGCCCGGAAGCCCAAGCCAACCGATGCCGACATCGACAAGACGATCACCAACATCTGCCGCTGCGGGACGTA
>SHVT01000012.1 GCA_009694125.1 Rhodospirillaceae bacterium
GCGTTTCGGTTCCTGATCACGGCTTCCAGACGAACCCGGTCAGCCGACGTGACGGTGATGGATATCCCGGTGCGCATGCGCCAGACTCGCACGCGCAACGCACGAGGGGAATCCCAACCAGGACTCTTTCGTCAGGCAGGGGCCACTAGCTCCGGCGCGGTCGTGCCGCCGGCGCTGGAGGCTTCCTCTTCCTTGGGCGCGGCCGCCGCGGCGGCGGGCGCGGAACCGAACAGTTTGGCCGCGCGCGCGATCATTTCGGCGAAGGGCACGTCTTCCTTGTTCGTCGCGAAAAACCAGACATGGCCGAAGGGATCGACGAGCTTTCCGGAGCGATCGCCATAGAACTGGTCGGCGACCGGGCGCAACACCCGCGCCCCGGCGGCGACCGCCTGAGCGAACAGGGTATCCACATCTTCGACATATAGATGGATGGTCACCGGCGAACCGCCCAGGGCATGCGGGCTGAGCACATCCATGTCGGGATATTCCTCGGAAATCATGATCGAGGCGTCGCCGATCTTGAATTCGGCATGGCCGATCTTGTCGCCATGCGGCATGCGCATCAATTCGAGGGCGTTGAACGCGCGGCCATAAAATTCAAGAGCGGCGGCGCAATCGCGGACCGCGAGATAAGGCGTGGCGACGCGGCGGTTGTCCGGGATCAGCTTGGGTTTCGACGGAAGCGGGGCCGCTTTGCGTTTGGCCGCGGCTTTGGCCGGCGCGGTCCTGGCTTTGGTCTTGGTTTTGGCCGCGGCTTTACGCGCGGGCGCTCGTTTGGCCGCGGCTGGGGCCAGCCGCTTGGCGGCGGCTTTCTTGCGTGGCGGCGCGCGTTTGACCGTTTGGGCCTTGGCCGGCGCCTTGGCCGTCATCTTGGGCCGGGCTTTGGCTTTTGCCTTGGGCTTTGACTTGGGTTTTGCTCGAGCGGCCATGTGAGTCTCCCGGCTTTCTGCGATGACGACAACGTGGCGCAAGCCAATGGCGAAATCGGACCTACACTATTCGCGCGGCCATCGCCGGTCAAATGACGGCCGCGCGCAAGCAACCCAAGGACTTCACAGAATTATCGCGAGATGATAGAAAACGGGCTTTCGGTCAACCGGTACCTGCCTCAAGTGCTTGCCTCGATGAAAGGAGAACTGTCGGAACGTGCAAGTCATCGTCCGCGACAACAATGTCGATCAAGCCCTCCGCGTGCTGAAAAAGAAGATGCAGCGCGAGGGCATCTTTCGGGAAATGAAACTCCGCCGTCATTTCGAGAAGCCATCGGAACGCAGAGCCCGCGAAGCGGCCGAGGCGGTTCGCCGCCAGCGCAAGCTGGTGCGCAAGCGCATGGAGCGTGAGGGCTTCTGACCACCCCTCCGGACCCAGGCGGACTCGGACACTTCCCAAAACGCCGGTTCTCGCCACGGAGCACGCCGCCATACCCGCCCGGCGTCGCCGTTCGCGCGCCATCATCGTCCACACCATCGATCATGCCCGCGCCGCGCTGGGCGCCGCGGCCGAACTTGGCGTGACCGTGACTTTGCTGAGTCCGCCGGGAGCGGCGGGTTACGCCGGGATCGGGTATTTCCACAAGACGATCGAGTTGGCCGCGGCCGAACATCCAAATGTTGCCTTCTCCGCGATCCTCGATTGCGCGGCGGAGGCGGGCAGGGTGCTGGCGGCGTTTCGACGCGGCGTGAAATGTGTGCGTTTCCATGGGGCGGCGACGGTGGCCGTGAAACTGGCCGCGATCGGCGCACAATCCGGCGCCACATTGGCTTCGCGCACGCCGCGCGCCCTCGATTTGCGCTGGGTCGAGGACCCGGCGGCGGCATGCCGGGCCTGGCTCGCCGCCTAGAATTGCGCTGCGGCGCAACCTACGTATACCGGCCGGAAGGTTGACCGAGACGCCATGACAATCGCGCGCTGTCGCCTCTATCTGATAACGCCGCCACGGATCGACGCGGCCGTCTTTAAGCTGGCGCTGGCCCAGGCCTTGGATGCGGGCGGTGTGGGTTGCGTGCAAATCCGCATCAAGGACGAAGACGACGATGCCGTGCGCGCCGCCATCCGCGCCCTCCAGCCCGTCTGCCAAGACCGCGGCGTGGCCGCGATTCTCAACGACCGTCCCGACCTCGCCGCCGAGTTCGGTCTCGACGGCGTGCATATCGGCCAGGAGGACTGCCCCTATGCCGAAGCACGGCGGCTGGTCGGGCGCGATGCAATCGTGGGCGTGACCTGCCACGGCTCGCGTCACCTCGCCATCGACGCGGCGGATGCGGGCGCTGATTATGTCGCATTCGGCGCGTTCTATCCGACGGCGACAAAGGTGGCCAAGGACGAGGCCAACCCCGAAATCCTGAGATGGTGGAGCGAGACGATGACCGTCCCCTGCGTCGCCATCGGCGGCATCGCGGTTGAAAATTGCGGGCCGCTGGTGCGGGCGGGCGCCGATTTTCTCGCCGTCTCCAGCGGCGTATGGCTCCATCCCGGCGGTGCCGCGCAGGCGGTCAAGGATTTCAACGCGGCCATCGACCAAGCCCTTGCGGCCTGAGCGCTCGTGGCGCCAATTATCCCCGGCGGATGGCAATCCGCCCCCGGCGACGCCATACTCTGTTAGAGTGTCGGTCCGCTCAGGATACCCTTTTGCTGCACTGGGATATGTGCAAGCGGCGAGATTCGGCCAGGAGGCCAATATGAAGAAGAACAATCCGTTCGGCGAAATCGACGTCGCGGCGATGATGGAAAAATTCAAGGTTCCCGCCACCGACATCGGTCAGATGATGGCCGGCCAGCAGAAGAACATGGAAGCGATGAAGGCCGCCAGTCAGTTGATGGTCGAGGGCATGCAGGCGATGGCCCAGCGCCAGACCCAGATGCTCCAGCAGATGATGAGCGAACTCATGTCCAATGGGACGGCCAAGGACGAAGCCGGCGAACCCAAGGACAAGGGCCGCGAGGCACTCCGCAGCATGGTCCTTAACATGCTGGAATTGCAGGCGATGGCGACCAAATCCAAGGACGCGGCCATGGTTCCGATCTTCAAGCGGATGAAGGAAGACATGGCCGAGAAGCGGATCGCCAAGGGTAAAGGACTGGTCGCGGAAAAAGGCCCGAAGGCGCAATTCGCCGGGAAATAGACCCCCCCCCGCCGCTGGGAATTGAACACTCGACGCAGTATCGTTGGAGCGCAAGCGACGCTCCAACGCCTGCCGTTCGAGACTTGTCGGCTTTCAATCGGCGGTGCTCCGCCGAGGCCTTTTTTTGACCGGCGCGGCAACGCGGCCGGCGGCGCGCCCCCGGCGCCGGGCGAGGGCGACGGCGCGGTTGTGCCGTCCCGGTCAAGCTGGTAGGGTCCGCCCCGCTTTTCATTCCCCCGGACATTTTCATGAAGATCAACGGCAACGAAATCCGCATCGGCTACGTCATCGAGTGGCAGGGTCGCCAATACACGGTGATCAAGGCCAACTACGTAAGCCCAGGCAAAGGCGGCGCCTTTACCCAGTTGGAAATGCGCGACGTGCGCGGCGGCTCCAAGACCAACGTCAAGGTGCGCTCCGACGAAACCGTGGAGCGCCTCCATGTCGATGAAAAGGACTGCACCTATCTGTTCGCCGACGGTGAAAACCTGACCTTCATGGACACCGAAAATTACGAACAGATGTCGGTCAGCAAGGACCTGGTCGGCGAGGCCGCGGATTTCCTGCAAGACGGAATGCCGGTCACGGTCAACACCATCGAAGGCTCCCCGGTCGCGGTGAACCTGCCGACCAGCGTGACGATGGTCGTGGCGGAGGCCGACCCGGTGGTGCGGGGACAGACCGCCGCCTCGTCCTACAAGCCGGCGATCCTGGAAAACGGCGTGCGCGTCATGGTCCCGCCCTTCATCGAAAAAGGCACGCGCATCGTCGTCAACATCGCCGAGCGCAGCTATATGGAACGGGCGAAGGATTAGCGCCGGTCCGCGTGGAGCCGGATAAAATATGGCAGTCCGCTCCCCCACCATCAACATCATGGAAAAGGCCGTGCGCAAGGCCGCGCGCGGACTCGTGCGGGATTTCGGCGAAGTCGAGCATCTTCAAGTTTCGATCAAGGGACCGGCGGATTTCGTCACCTCGGCCGATACCAAGGCGGAGAACATTCTGCGCGGCGAGCTGCGCCAGGCCCGGCCCGATTACGGCTTCCTGATGGAGGAGGCCGGCCGCGTCGATGGCGACGGCCGCCATCGTTGGCTCGTCGATCCGCTCGACGGCACCACCAATTTCCTGCACGGCATCCCGCATTTCGCCATTTCGGTCGCGCTTGAACGCGATGGCGAGCTGGTGGCGGCGATCATTCTCGATCCCCTGCGCGACGAGACCTTCTGGGCGGAAAAGGGTGGCGGCGCCTTCGTCAACGACCGCAGGCTGCGTGTCTCCGCCCGCCGCGAGATCGCCAACGCCGTCATCGCCACCGGCATCCCCCATCGCGATCGCGGCGATCATGCGACCTATCTGCCGATGCTGACGCGGGTCATGGAAGCTACCGCCGGAATCCGCCGTTTCGGCTCGGCCGCGCTCGACCTCGCCTGGGTCGCCGCCGCCCGTTACGACGGATTTTTCGAAACCTCCCTCAGCGCCTGGGATATCGCAGCCGGCATCCTGCTGGTGCGCGAGGCGGGCGGTTATGTCAGCGAAATCGGCGGCGGCCACGACATGCTGGGCAGCGGCACCGTCCTCGCGGCCAACACCCATCTCCACTTGCCGCTCGGCCATTTGCTGCGGCCGGCGACTCCCGGTTCGGCCGTGAAGCGGTAGAGCCGTGAAGCGGTAGAATCGCCGGCGCGGGCCGGGGAATAGCGGTTTGCCATGATTTTGGCCAAATCAGTTGTTCCAATGGCGGCGCTTCGTTATTCTTCATTCCAGATGGACGATTCGACGCGCAACATGAGCCGCGATCAGGTGAAATCGCGCGTAGCAGAAGGCACGGCGGAGATCTTCCACGCCGGCCCTGGGCGCGTGGCGTTCCGCGCCTTGCTTGGCGCGGTTTTCGCGCTGGTCGCATTCGACGCGCTGGCGCAGCAGCAATTCCTCAATCGCGGCCGGCGCGGCGCCGACGTGACCGTCGATCCAAGCGTGATCGAGGATCTCGGTCCGCGGCGTACGCTCCAGCAGCTTCTCCTGCCCGATTACACGCGGCAGAGCGTCGCCCCGGTCAGGCTGCGGCCGCCGGCTCCCGCGACAACCGCGTCTCGCCAGCCCGCCGCCAACACGGCGCGCCCCCCGGCCAACCGGTCGGCGACGGCCGCGGCGCCACCGCGAACGATCGCGCCCCAAACCGCGCAGCCGGCACCGGCGGCCCCAGCGCCTGAGTCGGCCGGGCAACGCCCGCCCCAAACCGCCGCGTTGCCCACCTTGCGCCCGCCGGCTTCGGATTCAGGCCGGCCTCGCCCGGCGGCTCCGGATTCAGGCGGGCCTCGCCCGCCGGCTCCAGACCTAAACGTGCCCCGACCGGCGGGCCCGCTCGCGACGCTGCAGCCGCCGCCGGCGCCACAGCGCCCACCGGTCGCCAGCGCGCCCCCGGCCAGCCCACCGGCAGCTGCGCCGCCGCCCGTGGCCAATGCGCCGCGCCCGGCGCCGGGAGCCACGGCCCCGCCCCCACCCGACATAACGCCCAGCCCGCCGCCGCAGGTTCCGCCGCGCGCACCGGTGACGGCGCAGGCGACCGCGCCGCCGCCACCCTTGCCGCCAGCCGCCACGTCCACGCCTCCCGCCGCCGCGCGTCCGGCCCCGCCGGCTTCCGCTCCTCCGACCGCGGCGCGGCCCGCCGCGCCCAATCTCGCCGCGCTGCCGCCGTCCGGTGCCGCCGCGCCGACCGCCCGCGTTGACTTCAATCTCAATTCCGCCGAACTGTCCGAAACCGGCAAGTCCGTGATCGCCAACATCGCCGATCAATTGATGAAGGATGACAATTTACGTCTCCAGGTCGTCGCTTATGCCACCGACGGCGAATCGGTGGCCGAAGCCCGGCGCCTGTCGCTGTCGCGCGCGCTCACCGTGCGCAGCCTGCTTATCGACAAGGGCGTGCGCAGCACGCGCCTCGATGTCAAGGCGCTCGGCACCAAGGCCGATGACGGGCCCTCCGACCGTGTCGACCTGGTTCTGGTCAAGCGGTGAAATGGCCGCCGGACTCATCGCTTAGACCCGGGGGGAGGCGGCGTTGGTGTCATCGCCCGCGGTTCCGATAACACCTCCGGGCCAACCGACGGGCGGCAACCGGGCGCGGCGCGGCCTTTTGGGAATGCCGGGTCCCACTCTGGGCGCCGGCGGCGGTTCGGGTTTCCCGGCGGCGCCCGGGCTCGAGCCGATGAACCGGCCGAGCCGATATCTGACCCGGATGATTCTGTTCCTGGTCGCCGTCCTGGCGATCTGCGCGTTGCTGTGGGGGCCTCTGGTTCGCGCCTTCATGAACAACCCGCCCCTGAACGGGATGATTCTGGGCGTCCTCATACTCGGCATCGCCTATGTCTTCCGTCAGGTGATCATGCTCGGCCCCGAGGTCACGTGGCTTGAGAATTTCCGCCGCAACCAGCCCAACCTCAGCACCCAGGCCGCGCCGCATCTCCTGGCGCCGATGGCCACGATGCTGGGCGAACGCAAGGGCCGGCTGACCCTATCGACGGCCTCGCAGCGCTCCCTGCTCGACAGCATCGGATCGCGGCTGGACGAGAGCCGCGACATCTCGCGTTACCTGATCGGATTGCTGATTTTCCTGGGCCTACTCGGCACGTTTTGGGGCCTGCTCGAGACCGTCAACGCGATCAGCGACGTGATCGGCAAGCTGACGGTGTCCTCCACCGATGTCGGCCAATTGTTCAACGACTTGAAAGCCGGGCTCAAGGCGCCGCTGTCCGGCATGGGCACGGCCTTCGGAACCTCGCTGTTCGGTCTCGCCGGCTCGTTGGTGTTGGGTTTTCTCGATCTCCAGGCCAGTCAGGCGCAAAACCGCTTTTACAACGACCTCGAAGAGTGGCTTTCGGGCATGACCCGCCTGTCGAGCGGCGGCCCCGTGGGCGACGGCGATCAGCCGATCCCGGCCTACATCCAGGCTTTGCTCGAACAAACCGCCGACGGGTTGGAAAATCTTCAGCGCATCATGGTCCGCGGTGAGGAAAACCGCATTTCCTCGGGCAGCAATCTGTCGGCCCTCACCGAACGCCTGTCGGCGCTGACCGACCAGATGCGGGCGGAGCAGAGCCTGATGGTGAAGCTCGCCGAGAATCAGATGGATCTAAAGCCGTTGATCCTGCGTCTATCCGACATCGCGGGCAAATCCGGCTTCGGGATCGACGATGCGTCGCGTGGCCATATCCGCAACCTCGATCTGCACATGGCGCGCATGATCGAAGACATGACCAACGGCCGCTCCCAGATCATTCAGGAGCTGCGCAGCGAGATCCGGCTGCTCGCTCGCACCATCGCGGCACTGGCCGAAGAAACCGAGAACTGATCCATGCGCGGCGCCAGCCGACGGATCGTGCGCCAGACCGATATCTGGCCGGGATTCGTCGACGCTCTCGCCACCTTGTTGATGGTCATCATCTTCGTCTTGATGATCTTTTCGCTGTTCCAATTCTATCTGAGCGACGCCCTGACCGGCCGCGACGAGGCGCTGCTGAAGCTCAACGGCCAGATCGTCGAACTAGGCGACATGCTGGCGCTGGAACGCCGGGCGAGCGCCGATTTGCGCGCGACCGTGGCCCAGCTTTCGGCGGAACTCCAATCCTCCACCAGCAACCGCGACTCCTCGCAGCAATCCTTGGCGGAGTTGCGCGCCTCGCGCGACGCGCTACAGCTTGAACTCAACCAACTGCGCGGGCGCGCCGACATCAACGCCGCCGCGGCCGGCCGCGTCTCCAGGGAATTGGAGGACGCCAACAAGCTGATCGCCGCCGATCGCGAAAAAATCGAGATTCAACTCGGCGAAATCGCCAATCTCCGCAACCAGGTCGAATCGCTCAGGCTGCTGCGCCAGGAGCTCGAGTTGCAGGTCGCGGCAAAGGCCAATGAGATCGGCCGCACGCAGCAGGAATTGAGCACCGAACGCCGCCAGTCGATCGAGGCTCAGGCCCGCATCGATCTCATGAACCGCCAGCTTGCCGCGTTGCGCGACCAGATGGCCTCGCTGAACGCCCTGCTCGAGGCCTCGGAGGCGAAGGTCAAGGAAAGCCAGACCCAGGTCGTGGACCTCGGCCGCCGGCTGAACGTGGCGCTGGCCGGCCGCGTGGAGGAGCTGGCGCGATACCGCTCCGAATTCTTCGGCCGCCTGCGCGAAGTGCTCGGCGACCGCGCCGATATCCGCGTCGTCGGCGACCGTTTCGTTTTCCAATCCGAAGTTTTGTTTCCATCGAGTTCGGCGGAGCTCGAACCCGAAGGCCAGGGCCAGCTCGCGCAACTGGCCGAATCGCTGAGGCAGATCGCCGATCGCATCCCGCCCGAGTTGAACTGGGTTCTGCAGGTCGACGGCCACACCGACCGCCGGCCGATCTCGACGGCCACATTCCCGTCGAATTGGGAGCTGTCGACCTCGCGCGCCACCTCGGTGGTGAAGTTCCTGGTGAGCCGCGGGGTTCCGCCGCAGCGACTAACGGCCGCCGGGTTCGGAGAATTTCAGCCGCTCGACCCACGCGACGACGAAATCGCCTATCGCCGCAATCGCCGCATCGAATTGAAGCTGACCAACCGCTGAAGCGCCCGCGGGCGACACCAACGGCTAGCTTTTCTTGTGGAACGCGAGATGGTCGAGATAGACGAGCATCAGCCCCGACAACACGAAGGTCAGGTGGATGACGACGAGCCACATCAGCTTGTCGTTGGGAATTGCCTCGACATTGAGGAAGGCGCGCAGGAGATGGATCGATGAGATCGCCACGATCGAACCGGCAAGCTTGATCTTGAGGCTGCCGGGATCGAGCTTCGACAACCCTGAGGGTTTGTCCCCGTCATCCCCGATATCGATGCGCGAAACGAAATTCTCATAGCCGCTGATGATCACCATGATCACCAGATTGGCGACCATGACGACATCGACGAGGCTGAGAACGCCGAGCACCATGTCGGCCTCGCCGGCCTCCCAGACCGCGCCGCGAGGTGATACAGCTCCTGGAAGAATTTGACGGCGAAGATCAGGAAAACGCCGATTAGGCCGACATACAGCGGAACCTGGAGCCATCGGCTGGCGAGGATCGCCCTCTCCAGCGTCTGTTCCGCCCGCGCTGGCACGCGACTCACGATGCCAGTCTTTTGGCCAGACCCGCGCGTTCGGTCTTCAGATATTCGGCGAGCAGGAAGGCGAGTTCCAACGCCTGGCTCGCATTCAGCCGGGGATCGCAGTGGGTGTGATAGCGGTCGGCCAGGCGGTGCTCGGTGATCGCCTGGGCGCCGCCGATGCATTCGGTCACGTCCTGGCCAGTCAGTTCGCAATGGATTCCGCCGGCATAGGTGCCTTCCGCCCGGTGCACGGCGAAGAAGGCGCGGACTTCGGCAAGGATGCGGTCGAAGGGCCGCGTCTTATACCCGGTCGATGACGAGACGGTGTTGCCATGCATGGGATCGCACGCCCAGGCGACGCGGCGATCCTCCCGCTTCACGCGGCGGATCAACGGCGGCAGCTTGGCCTCAACCTGGTCGGAACCCATGCGGCTGACGAGCGTGAGCCGGCCCGGCTCGTTTTCCGGGTCGAGCAGCTCGATCAATTTCATCATGTCGTCGGGCTTCGTCGATGGACCGAGCTTGATCGCCACCGGGTTCTTCACGCCGCGCAGGAATTCGACATGGGCGCCATCGGTCTGGCGCGTGCGGTCGCCGACCCACAGCATATGGGCGGAGCAATCGTACCAGTCGCCGGTCGTGCTATCGATCCGCGTCAACGCCTGCTCATAGGGCAGCAACAGCGCCTCGTGCGAGGTGAAGAAATCGGTCTCGCGGATTTGCGGCGTGGTCTCGGACGTCAGCCCGCAGGCCTCCATGAAGGCGAGCGTCTCGCTCAACCGGTCGGCCAATTCGCGATAGCGGGCGCCGGCCGGGCTTTTGTCCACAAACCCCAAGGTCCAACCATGAACGCGGTGGAGATCGGCATAGCCGCCTTGGGCGAAGGCGCGCAGCAGGTTAAGCGTGGCCGCGGACTGGCTGAAGGCCTGTTGCATGCGTTCGGGATCGGGCCGGCGCGCGGCGGCGGCGAATTCGATGCCGTTGACGATGTCGCCGCGATAGGACGGCAGCGTCACATCGCCTTGCGTTTCGGTATCGGCGGAACGCGGCTTGGCGAATTGCCCGGCCATGCGCCCGACCTTCACCACCGGGCAGGCGGCGCCATAGGTCAGAACGACCGCCATTTGCAGCAGGACCCGGAAGGTGTCGCGGATGTTGTCGGGGTGGAATTCGGCGAAGCTTTCCGCGCAGTCGCCCCCTTGCAGCAGGAAAGCCCGCCCCGCCGCGACATTGGCGAGCGAGGCCTTCAGCCGCCGCGCCTCGCCGGCAAAAACCAGCGGCGGCATACGCCTAAGCCGCGCCTCGACCGCCTCCAAAGCGGCGGCATCGGGATAATCCGGCATCTGCTGCGCCGGCTTCTTCCGCCAGGAATCGGGCGCCCATTTGGTGGCCGCCATGGGTTCTAACTCACTCTTCGCGACCGCGGGACAAAGCCCAAAGTAATCGCGCCGGCCTTATGGTGCAATGCGGTAGTTGATGCGGGCATGGGTGGAGAATCAGGCGCCCGGCTGATCGTCTCCGCCGGAGAATACCTTCATGATCTCCTCCGGCAACGGATCATCGAAGTCCGGCGACATCCAAACGCGGCCTTCCCAGCCTCCCCGCTGACGGCGAACAGGCTTCCCCCGCCAAGGAGCGCCACCAAGCCTTTACACGATGAGTGAATCGCATCACTCCGCCGCCTTGGCCTGGGGATCGGGGATGGGCCCGCGCATCAGCACGAATTCCTCGGCCGCTGTAGGATGCAGGGCGATGGTTGCGTCGAAATCGCGTTTGGTCAGCCCGGCTTTCACTGCGATCGCGATGGCCTGGATGATTTCGGGCGCATCCGGCCCGACCATGTGAACGCCCAGAACACGGCCCGTTTCCCGCTCCACCACCAGCTTCATCATCACACGCTCGTCGCGGCCGGACAAAGTGTGCTTCATCGGCCGAAAGGCGGCGCGGTAGACGTCGACGCCGCCATGGCGCTTACGCGCATCGGCCTCCGACAGGCCGACGCTGCCCACCGGCGGCTGCGTGAAGACGGCTGTGGGCACGTTGTCGAGCGCGACAATCCCAGGGTTTCGGTTGAACAGGGTTTCGGCAAGCGCGCGGCCCTCGGCGATGGCGACCGGCGTCAGATTGAGCCGGTCGGTGCAATCGCCGATGGCGTAGATACCGGGCAGGCTGGTGCGCGAAGCCGCGTCAACCTTCACATCTCCCTTGGCACCCAGCGCGACACCGGCTTCGGCCAGCCCCATGCCTTCGGTGTTCGGCCCGCGCCCGGTGGCATACATCACGAGATCGGTCGCGACCGCGTCCTGCGCCGCGGTCCGGAGCCTGAATTGGTCGCCTTCCCTCGCGATGCCGCGCACACTCGTTTCAGCGCGGATGACGATGCCCTTCTTGATCAGCTCGGCAGCGAGATGGCGCGGATATCGTCATCGAAGCCGCGCAGCACCCTGTCGCCGCGGATGACGACCGTAACCGCGACCCCGGCGGCGGCGAAGATCGAGGAAAATTCCAGTGCGATATAGCCGCCACCCACGATTACCATGCTTTTGGGCAGCGCCTTGAGGTCGAGCGCCCCGTCCGAGGTGATGGCGTGTTCGATGCCGGGGATCGTGGGCAACACGGGCTTGCCGCCGGTGGCGATCAGGATGTGCTTCGCGCGGATGCGGCGGCCATCGATTTCGACGGTATGGGCATCGACCAGCTTTGCGAAGCCCTCGATGAGGGCGACGCCGGAATCGCGCAGCATCCGCAGATAGACCGAATTGAGGCGGTCGAGTTCCCGGTCCTTGGCCGCGATCAGCTTCGCCCAATCGAGCCGGCCGGTCACCTCCCAGCCGAAGCCGCGCGCATCCTCGATCTCCTCGGCGAAATGCGAGCCATAGACGAGCAGCTTCTTCGGCACGCATCCACGCAGCACGCAGGTGCCGCCGACCCGCACCGATTCGGCGATAGCCACCTTCGCGCCATGGGAAGCGGCGCGACGGCTGGCCGCAACACCGCCGGAGCCGGCGCCGATGGTGAACAAGTCGAAGTCTTCGGAGGGCATGGCGTCTCTCCAGGACCGGGCGAAAAAGCCTTATTATTCGGTAACGCTTCTCCTCTCAGGTCTTAACGATCATACCATCGGCCAGCGACAAGCGGAAAGCGCGGATGGCCGGGAATAGCCCGGCAAGGACGCCCCCACCCAGAACCGCCGCGAGGGCCGCCAGGTCCGCCGCCGATGGCGCCTCGATCGGCAGATAGAGTCCGTAACGGGAATCGACGACCGGGCGCATGATCGAAAGTACGGTGTAAAGCAGCGCGGCACCGAGCGCGACGCCGGACCCCGTCAGCATCGCCGCCTCCGCCGTGAGCAGGCCGAGGATGGTCGCCGGGCGCGCGCCGACCGAGCGCAGAATAGCCATCTCGCGCCGCCTTTCGTTGAGCGTAGCCAGGATCGTCGTGACCATGCCGAGCAACGCGGTCAGCACGACCATGAAGGAAACCGCGGCGAGCGCGGTTTCCGCGGTGCCGACCAGGGACCAGAGCTGCTGTAACGCCACGCCCGGCAGGATCGCCGACAGCGACTCTTCCTTGTATTCGTTGATCAGACGCTGCAATTGGAAGGCGTCGAGACGCGAGCGCAGCCCGATCATCGCCGCGGTCACGGATTTCGGCGCCAACTCCATTCGACGCACTTGCTCCGCGTCGACCGTGCGACCGGGGATGCGCGCGCCGGTCTGCCAATCGACATGGATCGCCTCGATGCCTTCCAGGCCGACATGCACCGTGTGATCGACCGGAGTGCCGGTCTTGGCGAGGATGCCGGCCACCCGGAATGGCTTTTCGTCATGCGGAGCGAAGGACGTGCTGCCGATGCCATGGCCGACGATGATGGCGTCGCCAAGCCTATAGCCCAGTGCCGCCGCGACATCGGCGCCGAGCACGGCATCGAACAGATCGGCGAAGGGCACGCCGGCGGCGAAGGCGAGGCCTTGGCCTTGGCGATAGCGGTAGTGCTCGAAATATCCGGTCGTCGTCCCCATCACGCGGAAGCCGCGATGGCTGTCGCCCAGAGAGATCGGCACGATCCAGGCGATTTCCGGGAGCGCGGCGATCTCGCCATAGCTCTTCCAGGCGATGTTGTTGGTCGCGTCGCCGATGCGGAAGACGGAATAGAGCAGAAGCTGCACATCGCCGGTGCGCGCGCCGACAATGAGATCGGTGCCGGAAATGGTATCGGCAAAGCTCTGCCGCGCGCCGTTTCGTACTTTCTCCACGCCCATCAACAGCATCACGCTCACCGCGATTCCGAAGATGGTGAGCGACGCCGTGGGCCAGCGATTGAGCAGCGATTTCAGCGCGAGCCGCCCGACGATCATGGCTGCCAACTGATCGCCGCGACGCGCTCCAGCGGCACCGCGCGGTCGAAATGCGGGCGCAGGCTTTCGTCATGGCTGACCATGACGATGGTGGCGCCGACCCTCCCCGCTTCCTGGAGCAACAAATCGAGAAAGGCCTGCTGGCGTTCGCGGTCGAGCGATGAGGTCGGCTCGTCGGCGACGATGATTTCCGGCGCGCCGATCAGCGCCCGTGCGGCGGCGACGCGCTGTTGCTGGCCCACGCTGAGCGACGCGGCCGGGGGGCCGTCATGCAGCTTGGCTTCGAGCCCCAGCCGCGACAGGAGCCGCCGCGCTTCTTCGGATTCCGACGCGCCCGGTGAAATGCGCGCGCGCCGCGCCTTGGAAAAGCGCAACGGCAACAGGACATTGTCGATCACCGAGGCGTAGGGCAGCAGGTTGAGCATCTGAAAAACGATTCCGAAATGATCGGCGCGGAACCGATCACGCGCCGCGCCCGACAGAAGCACGATATCGGTGCCGAGCACCCGGACTCTGCCGGCCTGCGGCGTCACCACTCCGCACAGCAGGCTGAGCAAGGTCGATTTACCGCTGCCCGACGGGCCGAGGATCAAGAGCTTCTCACCGCGTGTGACGGCGAAATCATCGACACGCAGGCCGAAACCCTGGGCGCCGGGCCAGCGGAATTCGACGCCGCTCAACGCAAATGCCGGCGTCGCAGGCAGGATCGGCGCAACTGCGGCCTCGGGCACGAGTGCCGACAACAGGTTCACCTAGCAGGCTGTTGAAAAAACCGTAGCGATTTTGCCGGCTTCATGATTCCCTGGATTTGGAATTGTGTCGAGGGGTTGCGGGATGCGTGGACCGGATGAACGCTGTGGATCGCTGTTTTCCTATGTCGGTCTGGAGGATCGGGTACCGCGGAGCCATCCGCTGCGGGCGATCTGCGAGATCGCCAACGGGGCGCTGTCGGACTTGAATGCCGATTTTGAAGCGATGTATGCGCCCCTTGGCCGTCCGTCGATCCCGCCGGAGAAGCTTCTGCGCGCATCGTTGTTGCAAGCCTTCTATTCGATTCGTTCGGAACGTCAGCTGATGGAGAGATTGGAGTTCGACCTTCTGTTCCGCTGGTTCGTTGGGCTTGGCATTGACGATCCGGTCTGGGACCATTCTGTGTTCTCGAAGAACCGTGACCGTCTGCTTGAGGGCGAGATTGCCGCCAAATTCCTGGCGGCCGTCCTGACGCAACGTGAGGTCAAGCGGCTTCTGTCCACTGAGCACTTCTCGGTCGACGGCACGCTGGTGGAAGCTTGGGCCAGCATGAAGAGCCTCAAGCCCAAAAATACCGACAACGCCAACGGACCTCCCTCGGGTGGCGGACGTAACGAGGAAGTCGACTTCCGTGGCGAGAAACGGAGCAACCGGACGCACGCCTCGACCAGCGATCCCGATGCCATGCTCTATCGCAAGGGGGCTGGAATGGAGGCCAAGCTTTGCTTCATCGGTCACGCTTGATGGAAAACCGGCACGGTCTGTTTGTCGATACGCGGCTGACAAAGGTCTCGGGTTATGCTGAGCGGTTGGCTGCACTCGATATGATTGAGCCTCGCGCCGACAGACCGGAAGCGATCACGCTGGGCGGCGACAAGGGCTTCGACGCGGCGGACTTCGTGATGGAGTTGCGCGAGATAAACGTCACACCGCATATCGCTCGGAACACCAGCCGTCGTTCCGCAATCGATGGACGCACGACCCGCCATCCCGGCTATGCTATCAGCCAGCGCATTCGCAAGCGGGTCGAAGAAGGCTTCGGCTGGATGAAGACCATCGCCGGTCTCAAAAAGACAAAATATCGAGGCCTCGACAAAGTCGGATGGGCCTTTACCTTCGCGGCCGCAGCCGACAATCTCATCCGGCTGCCAAGACTGATGGCGGAGACCGCGTGATGGCGCAGAAGAAAACCCCGGCTTTGGCGCGTGCGCTCAACGGTCGCTGGCGGATTGCCGCGATGGACCCTTGCGACAAAGGCGCCTCGACCCGGCAGTGACTTCTTCAACAGCCTGCTAGTCCACCCTTCGGGACGGGCACTCCGACGCTGGCTCATACGCCGCCCATGCAGAGATATTTGACCTCGGCGAATTCCTCAATGCCGTATCATCTGGGGCCTTTGGGACCAATGCCGGATTCCTTCATGCCGCCGAAGGTGGCAACTTCGGTCGACACCATGCCGGCATCGATGCCGACGATACTGCATACGAACGGCTCGCACGGCAACCTTCCCCCGACCGAGACGACCGAAGCGTCGCTGCGGGTCTTTCGCTCGGTCCCCGGCTGCAGATCGCCCGCGATCGGGCGATTGCTGCCCACATTCGAAGGGTCTAGGACCTTCTTCGGGCGTATGCGCCGGCCTGCACCGCGGGCGCGACGACCGCTACGGGTGGAGGCGTAGAGAATGGTTTTCACTCGGGCGCGAGCGATCATGGTGTTATGCGCCATCGGTTCTGCGGCGCTTTACGGCCTCTATTCGCTCACGCTTGAGCAAGGTGCCCTCACGGCGGACACGGCCGCCACGGATGCTCAGACACTCGATTGGTCCGACCTCATTCCACGCGAGGAGGTGGACGCGGGCATGCGAATCCGCGATGGCAGCCTGGCCAGAGGCGTTGTCGAGCATGGCGGGTTGCTGCCGAAATCGGGGGAAGTGCCGACCGTCGATACGGTGCCTTCAATCCCCACGCCCCATGAACTTGCCACCGGATTGGGGGCCTATAACAGTCTCGACGCGCCGCCGCGCCGGCTCGCCGATGCGTTTGGTGGAATCGGGAATCTTCGCTTTCTGCAACCGCGGGGCGGGTCGATACGGTCGGATCTCGATGGCAAATTGGTTCGCATCGCCGGCTTCGTCGCGCCGCTGGCCTTCGATGGCGGCAGGATTTCCGAGTTCCTGCTCGTTCCCTATGTCGGCGCCTGCATCCATGTGCCCCCGCCGCCCGCCAATCAGATCGTGTATGTGTCCAATTTCGGTACATACAAGCTCGATGGCGGCTTGCTCTACCCGGTCTGGGTCACCGGCAGGCTGGTCGCCGCCCCCCTGGAAACCGGCCTGGCCGATGTCGGGTATCGCATCGAGGGCGCCCGCGTCAGCCGCTACGAGTAAGAGCCCGGCCTGCTTATACCCCGCCCATGCAAAGATATTTGATCTCGACGAATTCCTCGATCCCGTATTTCGAGCCTTCGCGGCCGATGCCGGATTCCTTCATGCCGCCGAAGGGTGCCACCTCGGTGGACACGATGCCGGTGTTGATGCCGACGATGCCGCATTCCAGCGCCTCGGCGACTCGCCAAACGCGGCCCATGTCGCGCGAATAGAAATAGGCGGCCAGGCCGAATTCGGTGGCGTTGGCCAGGGCGATCGCCTCGGCTTCGGTCTTGAACCGAAACAGGGCCGCGACCGGGCCGAACGTCTCCTCATGGGCCAGCGCCATCGAGGAATCGGCATCGGCGAGCACCGTCGGCTCAAAGAACGTGCCGCCGAGCTCGTGTCGTTTGCCCCCGAGCACGATGCGGGCGCCCTTGGCCACGGCGTCGGCGACATGGAATTCGACTTTCTTCAACGCCTTGTCGTCGATCAGCGGGCCCTGGCCGACGCCCGGTTCGAGCCCATCGCCCACCTTGAGCCGGCCCGCGGCGGCGGCGAGTTTCGCGGCAAAGGCGTCATAGATGGAATCCTGGACCAGGATGCGGTTGGCGCAGACGCAGGTTTGCCCGGTGTTGCGATATTTCGACATCACCGCGCCTTCGACGGCGGCGTCGAGATCGGCGTCGTCGAAGACGATGAAAGGCGCATTCCCGCCCAACTCCAACGAGATCTTCTTCACCGTCGCCGCACATTGCGCCATCAGCTTCTTGCCCGTCTCGGTCGATCCGGTGAAGGACAGCTTGCGCACGACGGGGTTCGCCGTCAGCTCGCCGCCGATGGCCTCGGCCCCGCCGGTGAGGACATTAAAAACGCCCTTGGGCAAACCCGCCCGCTCCCCAAGTTCCGCCAGCGCCAGCGCCGAAAACGGAGTCTGCGAGGCGGGCTTCAAGACCACCGTGCAGCCGGCCGCGATCGCCGGACCGGCCTTGCGTGTGATCATCGCCGCCGGGAAGTTCCAGGGCGTGATGCAGGCGACGACACCGATCGGTTCCTTGGTTACGACGATGCGCTTATCGGGCTGATGGCCGGGGATAACATCGCCATAGATGCGTTTGGCTTCCTCCCCGAACCATTCGAGGAAGGCGGCGGCATAAGCGATCTCGCCCTGCGCCTCGATGAGCGGCTTGCCCTGCTCCGATGTCATCAAGACGGCGAGATCGTCCTGGTTCTCCATCATCAACTCGAACCAACGCCGCATGACGCGCGCCCGCTCCTTCGCCGTCTTGGCCCGCCATGCCGGGAAAGCGGCGGCGGCGGCGGCGATGGCGCGGCGGGTCTCGGCCGCCCCCATGTTCGGGACGGTGCCGAGCAGCCCGCCATTGGCGGGGTTGCGAATGCTAAACACGGCACCGGAATCGGACTCGGTCCAGGCGCCGTCGATGTAACACTTCCGAGAAAACAGGCGGGCATCGGCGAGGTCGAGCCCTGGTTTGATCTTGGCGATGGCGCCGGGCATGTCGAAAGCCTTTATTCCGGGAAGCGGGAGGCGTGCTTCAATATAATACCGCCACCATGAGCTTTTAACGGGCGGGCGGCGATGACCAACAATTTGGACGAACTGCCCGACGGCATTCCGGTCACCGTGCTAACCGGCTTTCTCGGCAGCGGCAAGACCACACTGCTTGCCCATCTGCTGCGCGATCCCGCATTGAAGGATACCGCCGTCATTATCAATGAGTTCGGCGAGATCGGCCTCGATCATCACCTGATCGAGCAGGTCAACGGCGAAGTCGTGGTGATGGAAAGCGGCTGCGTCTGCTGCACGATCCGCAGCGATCTCGGCAACACGCTGCGCAGCCTCTATCTGCGCCGCGCCCGCGGCGATGTGCCGGCGTTCAAACGGGTGGTGATCGAAACCACCGGCCTCGCCGACCCCGCGCCCATCGTCCAATTATTGATCGAAGATCCCCTGGTCGAGGCCTATTACCGGCTCGACGGCATTATCGCGACCGTCGATGCGGTGAACGGGAAATGGCACCTTTTCACCGAGCCGCACGCTGTCAAGCAGGTCGCCGTCGCCGATCGCATCGTCCTGACCAAGACCGATCTGGCGCCGCGCGAGGCCGTCATTGAAATCGCGGGCCAAATCCAAGCGCTCAACCCCGCACCGCTGATCTTGGCGCTACATGGCCAGGTGGCGTCGGCGGCGCTGTTCAATGTCGGGCTCTATGACCCGACGACAAAAAGCGTCGATGTCCAGCGCTGGCTGCGCGACGAGGCCCATGCCGCCAAGAACGCTCGCGACGACGCCCATGACCGCGACCATGCCCATGACCCCGCGTCGAAGCATGGCGGGCGGGCCGTCAGTCGCCATGACGCGCGCATCGCATCGACCTGCCTTACCGCGACCGCGCCGCTCGATTGGGGCGGCTTTTCCTCGTGGCTAGACCAACTGCTCGCCGAGCGCGGCACCGACATCCTGCGGGTCAAGGGCATCTTGAATGTCACCGGCGAAGACCGGCCGGTCGTGATCCACGGCGTGCAGCACCTTTTTCATCCTCCGGCACGGCTTGCGGCATGGCCGGACGAAGATCGCCGCTCGCGGCTGGTCTTCATCACGCGGGGTTTAGATCGGGCCTCGCTGGAGCGCAGCTTTGCCTCGCACCGGGAGCCGACGGGCTTACCGGCGGCCCCCGCCTGAGAATGCGCAGGGCCGGCGCTGACGCTGTCGCGTCTCGTGCCGCGCAGTTGATCTAGATCAATTCATGCCGCGGCCGGATGGCGTATGTTTATTTTGTTCATGTCCCCCGACATGATTCCTCCACGCTAACTCGCCGGGCTCGGACGCCCGGCTTTTTCTTTTTCCGGCTAGTGCCCTGCCTGGGGCGCGGGGTGGGCGCGGGCATCGCCATTGATCGCCGCGGGCAAAGCCTTTAGCATGTTTGGTTATGGCGTTCTCGATCCATTCCCTTGCGCGAGTGTTCGGCCTTTTCGCGGCGCTGGCGGCGGGGCTGGCGGCGGGGCCCGTGCGCGCCGCGGAATTGACCGCCACGCCGGGCAACGGCCTCAAACTTGCCTATGACGTCTACACCGGCGGGGTCCACGTCGTCGTCCTGGACGTCGGCTTGAGTTACGGCGCCGACGATTACAAGCTGACCGTTGCCGCCGAAACCCGCGGGTTCATCGGTTGGATGTTCCCCTGGCAATCCAAGATCACCTCCCACGGCCTCTTCAACGCCACCCAGGCGCTGCCATCGCTGTACCGCACCGACAGTTTGTTCCGCGGAACCAATCGGCTGGTCGAGATCGACTACGCCAAGAACGGGCTGAAAATCCGCATCGAGCCGCCGTCGGACGATGACGAACGCGACCGGGTCGGCGAGGACATGCGGCGGGGCACACTCGACCCGTTAAGTGGAATTTTCGCGGCCATCCGCGCCATCGCCGATGGCGGCGGTTGCGACCGCACCGTGCCGGTCTTCGACGGACGCCGCCGTTACGATTTCGTCGTCGATCGCGGCGGCCGCGAAAAGCTGGCGGCTTCGTCCTATTCGAGTTTTGCCGGCGATGCGCTGCTCTGCCATTTCCGCATGGAGCGCAGGGCCGGTTTCTGGCGTCAGGAACGCGCCGGAGAAGTCCGCGGGCTTGAGGACGGCCTGGTCTGGCTGGCGCCGGTCGCCGGAGGCACGTTGCCGGTGCCGGTGCGGGTTCAGGCGATCAGCCCCTTTGGCTCGGCATTCATGCATTTGCGCGACGCACAATCGCTGCCGCCCGCCAACGGCAAGATCAAAGCCTCCGTCCCCATCGGCTCCTCGGGGATCAAACCCGCGTCGCCGGTTGGCTCCAACGGCTGATCGCCGCAGGCAACTCTGCAAAACTCTCTATGACAAGATCGGCGCCCAATTCGCGCGCGGGCGTCTTGGTATACCCGAACGTGACGACGATGACCGGAACGCCCGCGGCGCGGGAGGCGGCCACGTCGTTTTGGCTGTCGCCGACCATGATCGCCGATTCGGGCGGTTTGCCCATTTTTTCCAGAAGGCCCAGCAGGGAGCGCGGATCGGGCTTGCGCGGGCCGTCACCATCGGCCACACCCGCGAAATACCGCCAAAGGTCGAGCGCCTTCAGCAGCGATTCCGTTGCCGCGCGCGGTTTGTTGGTGCAAACGCCCAGGGCAATGCCTTGCGCGGCCAATAGTTCCAAAGTATCGACCACGCCGGGAAAGGCGCACGATTGATCGGCGATGCCGGCGTGGTAGCGAGCCAGGAACAGATCGGTCAGCGCCGGCATGTCGGCCGCCTCCGGTCCCCCGCCCGATTCGGCGAAACCGCGTTCGATCAGCTTAGCCACGCCGTCGCCGATCATGTCGCGGACCAGCAGCGGCGCCAGGGCCGGCCG
The DNA here is from genome assembly GCA_009694125.1 of Rhodospirillaceae bacterium. Classification (GTDB taxonomy): domain Bacteria; phylum Pseudomonadota; class Alphaproteobacteria; order CACIAM-22H2; family CACIAM-22H2; genus SHVT01. The sequence continues at coordinate 21,105 of SHVT01000012.1, forward strand.
CCCGCTTTCGCGCAAGACATGGTTGAGGGCGGCCGTCAGGTCGGGCGCGGTATCGACAAGGGTCCCGTCGAGATCGAAAGCAACTGCGGTCACGGATCGGATCACGGCAAACTTCCCCCGGTATTATCCGGACGAAGTATTGGAGCCGCTGGCTGCTTATGGCAAGGTGCGCCGCGAGTACGAACGTCATGACAAAACCAAAAATCGCCATCGTGGTGCTGGCCGCCGGGCTGGGCATGCGCATGAAGTCCGACGTGCCAAAGGTCCTTCATCCCTTGGCGGGTCGGCCGATCGTCGCGCATGTCATGGCCACGGCAACCGCGCTTAAGCCGGATCGCACGGTCGTCGTAGTTGGCCCGGAGATGGGCCGAGTCGCCGCCGCCGTCGCCCCGGTGCGGACCGTCATCCAGGAAGAAAGGCTCGGCACCGGCCACGCCGTGATGGCCGCCCGCCAGACGCTGCAACGTTTCCGCGGCGACGTCCTGATTCTTTTCGGAGACACGCCGCTGCTGACGCCGGCCACGTTGCGGCGACTCTTGAAGGCGCGGCGATCGAAGCGCCGGACCGCCGTGGCGGTGCTCGGCATGCGGCCGGCCGATCCCGGCGAGTATGGCCGCCTCATTCTCGCCGCCGACGGCAGCGTCGAGCGCATCGCTGAATTTCGCGATGCGAGCCCGGCCGAAAAAAAGCTGGGACTGTGCAATTCCGGCGTCATGGCCGTGGATGCGGCGATTTTGCCCGCACTGCTCGATGGCCTTTCCAACGACAACGCCAAGGGTGAATATTATCTGACCGATATCGTCGGCCTGGCGCGGGATAGCGGTCTGTCCTGCGCTCAAATCGAGGCCGATGCCGATGAGCTGTTGGGCGTCAATTCGCGGTCCGATCTCGCCCAGGCCGAAGCCATCCTGCAAACGCGGCTGCGGCAGCAGGCCATGGCCGGCGGCGCCACGCTGATCGACCCGGCCAGTGTGTATTTCAGCCTCGACACGAAGATCGGCAGCGACGTGACCATCGAACCCAACGTCGTCTTCGGCCCCGGCGTCACGGTTGGCGACCGCGTCGTCATCCGCGCCTTTTGCCACATCGACGGCGCCTCGATCCGCGAGGGCGCCGCCGTCGGTCCGTTCGCCCGGCTGCGACCCGGCACGGAAATCGGGGAGAACGCACATATCGGCAATTTCGTCGAAATCAAGAAGGCCGACATCGAACCCGGCGCCAAGGTCAATCATTTGAGTTATATCGGCGACGCCCGCATCGGCGCGAAAGCCAACATCGGCGCCGGCACCATCACGTGCAACTACGACGGCTTCGACAAACACCGCACCGATGTCGGCGAAGGCGCTTTCATTGGCTCCAATACCGCGCTGGTCGCGCCGGTGCGGGTCGGCGACGGCGCCGTGGTCGGCGCCGGCAGCGTCATCACCCGCGACGTACCCGACGACGCCCTGGCCGTGGAACGCAGCGAGCAGCGTTTCCATCCCGGCTGGGGCGCCCGTTTTCGCGCGAGCAAACGCCGGGCCAAGGCCGAGCTGCCGCCGGCCAAAGACGGCGAACCCATCTGAGATGTGCGGCATCGTCGGTATCATCGGCCGGGCGGAGGCGGCGCCGCTGCTGATCGACGCGCTGAAACGGCTCGAATATCGGGGCTACGACTCGGCCGGAATCGCCACCCTGGTCAATGGCGGCATCGAAAGGCGGCGGGCGGAAGGACGCCTCGCCAATCTCGACGCGCTGCTGCGCCGCGAACCGCTGGCTGGATGTATCGGCATCGGCCACACACGCTGGGCCACACATGGCGCGCCCAATGAAACCAACGCCCACCCCCATGCCACGCATCGGGTCGCGGTCGTTCACAACGGCATCATCGAGAATTTCCACAGATTGCGGCTGGAGCTGACCAAACGCGGCTGCCGCTTCGAGACCGACACCGACACCGAGGTGGTCGCGCATCTGCTCACCGTCCTGCTGGACGAGGGCAAGACACCGGAACAGGCGACCGAAGCCGCTATGAAACGGCTGGAAGGCGCCTTCGCGCTGGCGTTGATCTTCGCCGGGCAGCCCGATCTTCTGATCGCGGCCCGCCGCGGCAGTCCGCTCGCGATCGGCCATGGCGACGGGGAGATGTATGTCGGCTCGGATGCCTTGGCGCTCGCCCCGCTGACCCAGAAGATCACTTATCTCGAGGAGGGCGATTGGGCGGTCGTGACCGCCGCCTCCGTCACCATCCGCGATGCCGCGGGCGAGATCGTGGCGCGGCCGATGAAGGTCACGGCCCTGTCCGGCGCCCTGATCGGCAAGGGCAATCACCGCCACTACATGCACAAGGAAATCCACGAACAACCCGCGGTGATCGGGGACACCTTGCGCAGCTTCGTCAACACCGCGACCCGTTCGGTGACCCTGCCGCCGATGGCCTTCGACCTGGCCCGCGCCACGCGGCTGACGGCGATCGCCTGCGGCACCTCTTTCCACGCCTGTATGATCGCCAAATACTGGTTCGAGACCATCGCCCGCCTGCCCGTCGAAATCGACATCGCGTCGGAGTTCCGTTATCGAAGCGCCGACATGCCGGCGGGCGGCGCCGCCCTGTTCGTGTCGCAATCGGGCGAAACCGCCGACACACTCGCGGCGCTGCGTTATGCCCGGTCCCAGAAACAGAACATCGCCGCCATCGTCAACGTCGCGGAAAGCTCCATGGCGCGCGAGGCCGACGTGGCACTGGTTACCCATGCCGGTCCCGAAATCGGCGTCGCATCGACCAAGGCCTTCACGACGCAGCTTGTCGTGCTCGCCTGTCTCGCCATCGCCACGGCCCGCGCGCGCGGCGCCATCGACGCAAAACGCGAGGCGGCGCTGGTCGAGGCGCTGACCGAAGTGCCTTCGCGGGCGGCGGAAATTCTGAACCATGACGACGCTCTACGCGAGCTGGCCCATAGCGTGGCCGAGGCGCGCGACGTGCTCTATCTCGGCCGCGGCACGTCGTACCCCATTGCGTTGGAAGGCGCGCTGAAGCTCAAGGAGATTTCCTACATCCACGCCGAGGGTTATGCCGCCGGCGAAATGAAGCACGGGCCGATCGCGTTGATCGACGAGACCGTGCCGGTCATCGTCGCCGCGCCGACGGACGCGCTGTTCGACAAGATTGCGTCGAATGTGCAGGAAGTCGCGGCGCGCGGCGGCAAGCTCATTATCATGAGCGACCGCGACGGCATCGAAAGGCTGCGCCATCTGGCCGTCGCCACGATCGAGCTGCCGAAGGTCGATCCCTTCGTCGCGCCGATCCTGTACGCCATACCGGTGCAGCTTCTCGCCTACCACGTTGCCGTGACCAAGGGTACCGATGTCGATCAACCCCGCAACCTCGCCAAATCGGTGACGGTGGAATAGATTTGCGTAGGTCGGGCTATGATATTGGAATTATTCGATTTATTGCGGCCGGTCATCTGGCCAGCTATTTCCATCACTTTGGGATTTGGCGGCGTCTGGTTGGGAGGAAGGCTTGCCGATCGCCGCGAGGTGGTGAAGCGGCGCTATGAGTTCATTGCACGGCAACTCTCTGAATTCTACGCGCCGCTGCTGGGCATCCGCATGGAGATTCGTGCCCGGAGTGAGGTGCGCCTTCGGATAGACAAAACCGCCAAAGCGGCCTGGCAGGAACTCTGCGAGCAGTCCCGTGAAATTGGAATCGAAGCATTGCAGAAACTGACCAAGGAACGAGCCCCTGAGTTTTCTGCGATCACTGACTATGAAAACAAGCAACTTCGAGAAGCACTCCTGCCGGCATATCGAAAGATGGTCGAAATCTTCCGCGACAAGTCGTGGTTGGCCGAAGCTGACACGAGAGATTTCTTTCCAACTCTTGTGGAATTCATTGAAATTTGGGATCGGCATATCGGTGAGAGCTTGCCGTTCGAGGTCAATATGGCGCTCGGTCACTCCGAGGAAAAGCTTCATCCGCTATACGACAACCTCCAGACCACGCACGACAGGTTGCGCAGCATTCTTGCAGCAGGCAACGTTGGGAGTTGAGAAAACCTGAAATGCCACCGCAGCGGCCGTCATACAGACCGATCCGGACACCAGACCATAATCCTGTCTCGCTGGCTGGCATTTATCCACTTGCTCATTGTTCCTATCAACATCGCCGCGAGCGCCAGCAATCTCGGTCTCGTATACAAGGCGCAGGGTCGGGCAATGGCGCGGCAGCGAGCGGCACCGCGATTTGACGGGCCCCGGAACGGGACCTAGGCTGTGCGTGTCACCAACAACTAAAGCAATAGGGGGGTCGCCATGGCTGTCGCCCGCGTCATCAAGATCACCGCCGCCTCGACAAAAGGCTTTCAGGATGCGGTCGAGACCGGATTGAGTCGTACCGCCAAGTCCGTGCGCGGCATCAGCGGCCTCGAAATCATCGAACAGAAGGCAAAGGTCGTGAAAGGCAAGATCGCGGAGTACCGCGTGACCTTGGAAATCACCTTCATCGTCGAGGAATAGCGCCGTCGCGGATTCGGGACGCAGCCGGCACGGCGGCGTTCTATCTTTAACGCGGACCGCCATGACGAAGCCGATCCACGCCGCCGGCAACCGGGGCATCATCCTCGGCGGCGCAACGGCTGTCATTCTTTGGCTCGCGGCCTTGTCGGCCGGCCCGATCGCCGCGCAGACCGATTCCTGGCAGGGTTTCATGGAGGCGGGCAACCGGTTCCTCCAGCAAGGCAATCTGACCGAGGCCGAGCGCCAATTCCGGGGTGCGGCCGCCGCCGCCGAGGCGTTCGGGCCGGAAGACATGCGGCTCGGGCTGAGTCTGGTGTCCATCGGCCGCATCCATCTTCGGCTGGGACGATGGGGGATGGCGGAAGGGCTGTTCCGCCGGGCGCTTGCCATCTATGAAAAGGGCCGCGGGTCCCAGCATCTCGACGTGGCGCTGATCGCCAACGACCTCGCTGAATCCTATCGCGTCCAAGGGCGCTACACCGAGGCCGAGCCGCTTTACCTCCGGTCGCTGGCGATTGCGGAAACGGCCCTGGGCGCCGAACATCCCAATGTGGCGGCGAGCGCCAACAATCTCGGTCTCGTCTACCAGGCGCAAGGACGACACGCGGACGCTGAGCGGCTGTTTCGGCACGCACTCGCGATCTTCGACAAGGGAACGCCCGACCCGCCCACTTTGGCGCGCGGTCTCGACAATCTGGGGCAATCGCTCCACCCCCAGGGAAAATACGCCGAGACGGAGTCGATTTTTCGCCGCGCGCTCGCGATCCGGGAAAGGGCCTTGGGCCCCGACCATATCGAGGTGACAATCGGCCTCAACCAATTGGCCGTGCTTTTCCAAATCCAGGCCAGGTTCGGGGACGCCGAGCCGCTTTATGCCCGGTCGCTGGCGATCGCCGAAAAGACCTTGGGACCGGACCATCCGAACGTCGCGACCGGCCTCGTCAATTTGGCCGGGCTGTTCGCCGATGCCGGCAAACCCGCTTCGGCCGAACCGCTTTTTCGCCGAGCCCTGGCGATCCGCGAAAAGGCGATGGGGCCGAACCACGCCGACGTCGCGAGCGCCCTCGACGGCCTCGCCGGTTTATACGCGGGGCAGGCCCGGCATGGGGAGGCTGAGCCGTTGGCGCGACGGGCGCTCGCCATCTCCGAACTGGCGCTGGGCGCCGATCACCCCTTCGTGGGCAAGGCGTTGGAGACGATCGTGGCGATCCTACGCGCGACCGGCCGCGCCGCCGAAGCCGAACCCCTGGAAGCACGGGCCAAGGCCATCCGCGCTCGACGAATTTAGCCCCTCCTATCGGGCACGGGGTGTCGGCCTAGAGCTGGAAGCGGCGGCAGCCCTCGGGAAGGGGTAGGTGTGCCCACATCCCCTTGATGTCGGCGACGAGTGCGCGCGGCTTGAGCAGCCGCCCGAGACTAGCCGCGTCGAATGCGCGATAGGAATCATGAGCGACGGCGCCGATGACCGCGTCATAGGGCGCGTTTTTCTCGAGCGATGGCAACAGCTCGATGCCGCAATGACGGCTGGCGTCGTCGGCCTCGGCCAACGCGTCGTGCACATCGATGTCGTGCCCCCATGTCCGCAAATCCTTGATCAGATCGACAACCTTGGAATTGCGCAAATCCGGGACGTTCTCCTTGAAGGTCAGGCCGAGAACGAGGATTCGCGCGCCGCCTCCGCAACCGGCCTCGGCCAGCATTCGGGCGATGGCCGTGGCGATATAGGCCGCCATCGAATCGTTGATGCGGCGGCCCGCCAGGATGACATCGGGATGGTGCCCGACCTGCTGGGCGCGGTCGGCGAGCCAGAAGGGATCGACGCCGATGCAATGGCCGCCAACCAGTCCCGGCGAAAACGGCAGGAAGTTCCATTTCGTCCGCGCCGCGGCCAAGACCTGATGCATCGAAATGCCGAGGCGGTGGAAGATCATCGTCACTTCGTTGATGAAGGCGATGTTGATGTCCCGCTGCGCGTTTTCGATGACCTTGGCGGCCTCGGCGGTCTTGATGTCGTGGGCGATGAAGGTGTTGCCGCCGTTGAGCGACCCGTAAATTTCGGCGAGTTTCTTCGCCACCGCCGGGGTCTGACCGGCCACGACCTTGGTTATGCGTTCGATCGTATGTTCGCGGTCGCCGGGATTGATCCGCTCCGGGCTGTAACCGAGATGGAAGTCGCGGCCGCAAACCAGGCCCGACGCCCGCTCCAGGGCGGGGCCGCAGATTTCCTCGGTCACGCCGGGATAGACCGTGCTTTCGAACACAACGATGGCGCCTTTCGCCATGGCCTTGCCCACGGTGCGGCTCGCGGCCAGCACCGGGCCCAAATCCGGGCGATTGGCCAGGTCCACCGGGGTCGGCACGGCGACGATGTAGATGTCGAAGCCGGCGATATCCTGGGAATCGGATGTCGCCTTCAGCGTCGATTGCTTGAGCGTTTCGGAATCCACCTCGCGGGCGCGGTCGTGGCCGGCGCGGATCGCGGTGACGTGGCTGGCATTGATGTCGAAACCGGTCACGTCGTGGCGGCGGGCCAGGGCCACCGCGAGCGGGAGGCCGACATAGCCAAGACCGATGACGGCGATGCGTTGAGTCGTTTCCACTCTTCCTCCGGGGTCGCGCGGTGGCCCTTCGTTCTTCGCCCGATTCGGCCCGTCGCGCAAGCTGAGTTATGGGCCGCGAGATCGGCTAGAATGGGTCCCGGTTTCGGAAACGAAGGTTCTTGATATGACCGATCGTCGCATTTGGCTGCCGCGCATGGCGCTTGCGGCTTTCGCGTTCGCCCTGGGCGGGTGCGAGATGAATCCGGCCACCGGCAAACAATCCTTCACCGCCTTCATGGGGCGGCAGGATGAATTGCGGGTCGGCGCCGAGGAGCACCCGAAAATCCTGGCGCAGTTCGGCGGGGAATATCGCGACCCGGCGATCAGCCGATATATCGGCGAACTCGGCCGGCGAATGGCCGCGAAATCCGAAATGGCCGATTTGAATTTCACCTTCACGGTGCTCAACAGCGATGTCGTCAACGCCTTCGCCCTGCCCGGCGGTTATGTCTACGTCACGCGGGGGTTGATGGCGCTGGCCAGCAGCGAAGCCGAACTCGGCGGCGTCTTGTCCCATGAAATCGGCCACGTCACGGCGCGGCATTCCGCCGAACGCTACAGCAGCTCGGTCGCGGCGGCGATTGGATTGACGCTGCTCGGCGCCGCCATCGGCGATCGCCAGATCGTCGAAATCGCGCAATACGGCGCCGAGGCTTATCTCGCGTCGTATTCCCGCGAGCAGGAAAGCGAGGCCGACATGCTCGGTATCCGCTACCTGACCCGCAATGGCTACAACCCCTTCGGCGTCGCCTCGTTTCTTCGCAAACTCGAATTGGAAAGTGCGCTCCGGGCCAAACTCGCCGGCAAGCCCGGCGAGGCCGATCGTTTCGACATGATGCAAAGCCATCCGCGAACCTCGGACCGGGTGCAGGCCGCCATCACCCAGGCGCGGGAGGTCGCGCCCGCCGGCACCGTCCCCGATGGCGGCGAAAATTATCTGCGGGTCATTGATGGACTCTATGTCGATGGCGATCCCGAGAACGGTTTCGTCAAGAGGCGGCGCTTCATCCACCCGAATTTCCGTTTCCAATTCGAGGTGCCGCCAGGCTTTCGCATCGTCAACGGCGCCCGCCAGGTGACGGCGGTGGGTCCCCAGGATTCGCGCATCGTGTTCGACGCCGACCGCAGGCCGCCGAATGCGTCGATGCTCCGCTACGTCCACGACGTCTGGGCGCACAATCTCAGCCTGTCGGCGGTGGAGCCGCTGACCATCGACGGCATGGAGGCGGCGACCGGCACCGGGCGCGTGACTATCCCCGGCCGCGGCGCCTTCGACGTCCGGCTGGTCGCGATCCGCTTCGACGCCAACACGGTGTATCGCTTCCGCTTCTACACGGCGCGCGGGCTGACCGAACAACTCGCGCTGCCGCTGCGGCAGACGACCTATAGCTTCCGCCGGCTGTCCGCGGCGGAAGCCCAGGCGGCCACGCCGTCGCGACTCCGAATCCTCGCCGTGGGCGCCGGCGATACGACCCAAAGCCTCGCCCGCCGCATGGCTTATGACGACGAACAGGTCGCCCGTTTCGAGACGCTGAACGGGCTCGCCCCCGGCGAACAGCCGCGCATCGGCAGCCAGGTCAAGATCGTCGCCGATTAGTATGGCAGGAAACCAGGGACCGACGCTTTGGGAAGGAGTGCTCCGGCGGCTCCGCTCGCTTTATGAGGGCGACCATGTTGCCGCCTATCGATTTCGTTACGGTCTTCTCGTGTTCGACGGGTCGACGATTCTGTTCATCATTGTTTCGTCCTTTTTGCCGAGGAGTTCGCTTCTCGAGACCCTCGACCTCGCGATCGGCACCGTCTTCCTCGCCGATTTCGCCGCGCGGCTGATCGTCAGCCGCAGACGCACGCGTGACCTCTTGCACCCCTCGACCTGGGCCGATGCCGTCGCGATCCTTTCGTACCTGGCACCGGTGGCCGGGGAGGCGGGCGGCTTTCTCCGCGTCCTGCGTACGTTAAGGCTCCTCCACACCTATCCGATATTGGCGCGGCTGCGCCAGGATAGCGCGTGGTTCCGCCGCCATGAGGAGATCGGCCTGGCCATCGTGCATCTCGGCGTCTTCCTGTTCATCATGACGGCGATCGTCTACGAGACGCAGCATCGGGCCAATCCGCTGATCGGCAATTATGTCGACGCGCTCTATTTCACGGTCACGACGCTCACGACGACGGGTTTCGGCGACATCACCCTGCCGGGAACGGCCGGCCGGCTTATCTCCGTCCTGATCATGATTTTCGGGGTCACGCTGTTTCTGCGGCTGCTGCGCGCCTTGCTACAGCCGCCGAAGGTGCGGTTCAACTGCCCGAGCTGCGGGTTGCAACGTCATGACTTCGACGCGGTGCATTGCAAGGCTTGCGGCGTGGTGCTGAACATTCCCGATGAGGGCGCAGCGTTCTGAGCGACCACCGGCCTAATTGACGAACACCGGCGCGAAGCCGCCGCCGGGAGTGCGGAAATTCGTGGTCTGGCCCTGATAGAGGCGAGCGGCGGTCAACAGCACGCGCCCCTCATGGACATAAAGCCGGACATCGGTTTTGCGGATCTCGGGGAGCCCGTCGAGTGTGATCGTCCTTTCGCTCGGCGCCGCGAAATCCTGCGCGACATAACCGCCTTGCGCGATCGTCGCCCAAACCCCCTTGGTGAGTTTGTCGCCGCGATAGACGGCCTTGCCGCCGTGACCGCCATAGGGCTTGAAAAACAACGTCTTGCGAGCCGCCCATAACGATGGCGCGTTCTCCGCCGTCACCGGGACCGTGCGCGGCACACCGGCCGCCAGATCGGCGAGCATGTCCAGCCCCAGGCCCCAGGCTTGGAGCGATGCGCGATCCGACAGCAGCGCCAGATTCCGCTTGTCGGCATAAAGCGCATGAATACGGGGATTGGGGGTGACGACCGCGGCGCCGCCGAGATAGGCGCGGCGCAAGGCATCGTGCGCGGGATCGTCGAAGGCGAAATCGACGCAGCGGTTATAAACCAGATCGATGGGCTGCCCGTCGAAGGACAGGCTTCCGTCATCGTAGCGAAGCCCGGCCGCGTCGGCGATGACCGCCTCGATGCCGTGTTTGTGGAAAAAACGCTTGGCCAACATGAACTCCGGATAGAGGTATTGTTCCTCCGGCCGCTCGTCCACGATCGCGATTCGCCGTGGTTTTCCGCTCCTGCCCTGGAGCGCCCATTCCCGCGCGAACATCCTCAACACGGCCGCTTCGAATTCCCCGGCATCGGATCGGTTCAACGCGAATTCGACCTCGGTGCAGCAGGCGCGTTGCGCCTTGACCAAAAGCGCGTTCAGGAAGGCCCCGCCAGCGTTGGTATTGACCTCGATCAACTTCGGCCCGTCGGCCGATAAATGAAAGTCGTAGCCCATGAACACGCCGAGCGGGCCGAAGTCATGCCGAGCGATCGGCGGCGCCCACGACAAAGCCGCCGCCCGATAGCCAGGCAGCCGCGCGGCCGCCTCGATGGCGCGCACGATCCGCAGCATCACATCGGTGTCGGATTTGGCCAGGAATACGGGCGTGTTGGAGAACAGATGCGGCCGCGACCGGATGAAGGTCGCCGAGAAAGCCGGGTCGCCGACCTCGCGATCGAGCGCGTCGAACAGCTTCTCGCGGTCCAGCGTGAGGCAGAAACACCGTTGGTTCAGGCGCTCGGAGGCGGATCGCGCGTCAGTCGCGCCGGACAGATTCGTCGAATTGTCGTCCAACCGTTCCTCCGATTCCGCGCCGCGCCGGTCCCGGCCGCTGGCATCGCTTCCGTATATGTACGAACCGGAGTCCGTGGCGCAAGGGGCGGCGATGGAACGCCGTCACGAAGGCGTCAGTGAATCCCCTTCCCAGCGCCGCATGAGTTTCTCGCGTTCCCGTTCCTCTCCCGAATCCACGATCGTTTGTAAGGCGTTGAGCGCCCCCTTCGCATTGGCGCGGGCGAGGCCATGTCCCGCCCAGGGGCGTCGAAGGGCTGGCGCGAGTCCCGGCAACCGTCGACCAGGGCGAGAAAGTCGCGATGATCGACGTTCCAGGTCTCCTTCATCGCCGCGTTATACCCCACCGGCAGCCAGGGCGCGGCCCGCCGCAACCGGTCCAACGCAGGCGCGAGGTAGCGTTTTCGCACGGAAAGCACATTGGCGCCGCCGCCGCGATTCCAGATCACCAATTGGAGTCGGCGGCGCAAGGCGATGATTTCGGCGTAGGCCCAAATCATCTTGTCCAAGGGCTGGACATCGACATCTTTCTCGCGCGCGCAATAGACCCATTTTTGGCTGACGCAGACAGGAATATCGGGAAATCGATCGGTCGCGACATCGGCACCGGCGTCGCCTTGAGCGCCGAGAGCGGCGCCGAGCAATTGCCTTAGATGGGTGCGCCGCGCATTGGCCTTCCATACGGCGTACGCAAGGACGCCCGCCGTCGGCACGGTATAGAGAAGAAAAAACATCGGATCGTAGTCGTTAAAAACTGACACCAGCGTGGCGATCCCGATTCCGCCAATCGCGCTCCCGAGCTTAAGCGGGGCGTTCGTTGAGTCGAGCCAAAGCCGTTCGGCGCGCGTTTGCGGCCTCACGCGCTCGCGACCTGCGCCAGGTCCAAGCGCAGCACTTGCTCGGCGAAAGGTCGAAGCGCGGCTTTCGCCCGGCGCCCGAAGACGATCGGTTGCGGCCGGCCCTGCGCGTCGAACATGAAGGCGTCGGCCTTACCGCAATCGCTGGGCAGCGGTATCGGCAACGTCTCCGCCGTCAGCGCCTGGATGCGGGCATAACCGAGCGGCCTTAGCTCCGGGTCAGGCACGATGATCAGCACGCGCCGGGGATCGACCCAGCGCGCGACCTTGGTCACTTCCCAGCGCGTGCCGTCGGTGGCTTCGGGCAGCAACACGATCGCCGCCGCGCCGCGCACCAGCGCCTCGACCCTTTGCTGCCACGTTTCGTCGGCCAGATAGAGGCGCGCGGCGCCCAGCGGCGCCAGGGAATCCCCAGGCGTGCCGACGGCGATGAACGGGCCGACATGTTTGAGCGCGGCGGCGATACGCTGCTCCTGCGATGCCGGCGCGGATGACCGCGCGATTGTCGGCCGCCAACCCGGCGGCCGACAGGATCGGTGTAGATGCGGCGCGAATCCTCGACGAAGGGCCTGAGATACACGACCGGATGACGCGTATCGCGCGCCAGCACCGCCTCCGCGCTCGGGGCCAGCATTTGCCGCCCGACGCCCGCGCAATACAACGCCGCAAGAACGAGAAGGCCGACGATCACGATGTCGAACCTACCGATGCTCTCGACGGCGAAGGCGTCGACGACCCAGTACACCGCGCCGCCGCCCAGCAGCGCCGCAACCAGCAGCAAGACCAGGCCGCCGAATTTCGAGCGGAAAGGCTGACGCCCCGGACGAGCGCGAGCCGGTGCCGGCGGATTGGGCGACATCGTCCATGTCGATACCCTAACAGAAGCGCGCGATCAGTACCGCGCGTTTCCGGGCGTTCTGGGGAACGGGATGGCGTCGCGCACATTGGACAGGCCGGTGACATAGGCCAGCGTGCGCTCGAAGCCTAGCCCGAAGCCGGCATGGGGCACGGTGCCGTAACGCCGCAAATCCCGGTACCAGGCATAGTGCTCCTTGTCGATGCCTCGTTCCGTCATGCGCGAATCCAACACCTCCAGCCGCTCCTCGCGCTGGCTGCCGCCGACGATTTCGCCGATCCCCGGCGCCAGCACGTCCATCGCCGCGACGGTTTTGCCGTCGTCGTTGACCCGCATGTAGAACGCCTTGATGTCCTTCGGGTAGTTCATGACGATCACCGGCTTCTTCGCGTGTTTTTCGGTGAGATAGCGTTCGTGTTCGGATTGGAGGTCGATGCCCCATCTCACCGGGAACTCGAACTTCTCCGTGGCCCGTTCGAGCACCGCGACGGCCTCGCCGTAATCCATGCGCACGAATTCCGAACCGACGATTCCCTGGAGCTTCGCCACCAGCCCCTTCTCGATCCGTTCGTCGAAGAAGGCGAGATCGTCCTGCCTTTCGTTCAACAGCGTCTCCAAGGCGTATTTCAGCAGGTTTTCCGCCAGCGTCGCATCGTCGGACAGATCGGCGAAGGCGATTTCCGGCTCGATCATCCAGAATTCGGCGAGGTGGCGGCTGGTGTTGGAGTTTTCCGCGCGGAAGGTCGGCCCGAAGGTGTAGACCTTGGACAGCGCGAGGCAATACGCCTCCACGTTGAGCTGCCCCGACACGGTCA